>NZ_WJSP02000288.1 GCF_009720255.1 Agromyces humi
GATGCCGCGGCGAGGCCGACGGCCGCAGCGACCTCGTCGGCCGTGCGCGGGCGAACGACGACCTGGGGTTCGCCGACGCCCGCGAAGACCGCGGCGCCGGCGTCGTACTCGGTGGTGCCGGGGCCATGCGCCCGGCCGGGAACGCGCTCACTCAGTTCGGAGAGGATCGACATTCCGCCACTCTGGCAGAGGCCGCCGACAAGCGGAATCGCTGCTCGCTCAGCGCGGAATGCCTGCGTTCGCATGCACCGTGGTGCCTACTCGCCCGAGGGGTGCGCGTTCGCCCGGTCGATCACCCACGCGTACGCGAAGGCCCGCTCGCGCCACGCCGAGTACCGCCCGGAGACACCGCCGTGCCCGGCCGCCATCTCGATCTTCAGCAGCGGGTCGGCGCCGGCGTCGCGCAGGCGCGCCACCCACTTCGCAGGCTCCACGTACAGCACGCGGGTGTCGTTCAACGAGGTCACCGCGAGGATCGGCGGGTAGTGGTTGACGTGCACGTTCTCGTACGGCGAGTACGACTTCATGTAGTGGTACACCTCGGCGTCGTCGAGCGGGTTGCCCCACTCGTCCCACTCGATGACCGTGAGCGGCAGCGACGGGTCGAGGATCGACGTCAGCGGGTCGACGAACGGCACCTCGGCGAGGATCCCCGAGAAGTAGCGCGGCCCCATGTTCGCGACCGCGCCCATGAGCAGGCCGCCGGCGCTGCCGCCCTGGGCGACGAGCCGGTCGGGCGCGGTGATGTCCTCGTCGATGAGGTGCCTGGCCGCGGCGACGAAGTCGGTGAACGTGTTGCGCTTCTCGAGCTTCTTGCCGTGCTCGTACCAGAGCCGCCCCATCTCGCCGCCGCCGCGCACGTGCGCGACCGCGAAGATCATGCCGCGGTCGAGCAGCGAGAGCCGGGGGATGCCGAACCCCGGGTCGATCGAATGCTCGTACGACCCGTAGCCGTACAGCAGCGTCGGGGCCGGCGTGCCGAGGTCGACGAGGTCGTGCCGGTACACGAGCGAGATCGGGATGCGCGTGCCGTCGGCCGCGACCGCCCATTCCCGTCGCTGCGCGTACCGCGTCGCGTCGTAGTCGCCGAGCACGACCTGGCGCTTGCGCAGCCGCCGCTCGCCCGTGGCGATCACCACGTCGTACACGGTCGACGGGGTGACGAAGCTCGAGAACCCGATGCGCAGGGTCGGCTGCTCCCACGCGGGGTTCGAGCCGACGCCCACGGAGAACAGCGCCTCGTCGAACGGCAACTCGTGCAGGGTGTCGTCGGGGGTGGCATCCGCGGGGAGGCCGGCCGGCGGCACCTTCGCGACGGCCACGCGCGGCAGCCCCTCGCGCCGGTACTCGACGGCCACGAAGTCGCGGAAGGCGTCGACGCCCTCGAGGCGCACGGCGGGATCGTGCGGCAGCAGCATCCGTCGCGGTCCCTGCGGGTCTGAGGCTGCGACGCTCACGAGCTCGAAGTTCACGGCGTCGTCGTTGTGCACGATGAGGAGCCGGTCGACGCCGCCGGCGACGACGTGCTCGACGTCGTACTCGACGCCGTCCTTGCGGGGCCACACCACGGTGAACTCGCCGGAGGGATCGGCCGTGTCGAGCAACCATGTCTCACCGGTGACGTTCGAGCCCGCCTCGATCATGAGGTACTTGCGGCTGCGCGTGAGGCCGACCCCCAGCCAGAACCGCTCGTCGGGCTCGTGGAAGACCGAGACGTCGTCGGATGCCGCGGTGCCGACCTCGTGGCGCCAGACCGTGTCGGGGCGCCAGGACTCGTCGACCGTGGCATAGAAGAGGTAGCGGCCCGACGGATCGAACACGGCCCCGGCCGCCGTGCCCTCGATGACGTCGGTGTAGGCCCGGTCGGTGCCGTCGATCGCCTTGAGGCGGATCGTGTACCGCTCGTCGCCGTCGATGTCGGTGGCGTAGAGCATGGTGGCGCCGTCGGCGGTCACGTCGAAGCTGCCGAGCGAGTAGAAGTCGTGGCCCTCGGCCTCGAGGTTGTCGTCGAGCAGCACCTGCTCGCCCGGGATCGACTCGTCCGCGGCATCCGGCAGCTCATCGCCCGTGAGCTCGGGCAGCACCGGCGGCTCCCAGTCGTCGGGACCCGTGATCGGCGCCCGGCAGTGGATGCCGTACTGCTGCCCCTCGACGGTGCGGGTGTAGTACCACCAGTCGCCCTCGCGGCTCGGCACGCTGAGGTCGGTCTCCTTCGTGCGGTCCTTGATCTCCTCGAAGATGAGCTCCTGCAGGATCGCGAGATGCTCGGTCTTCGCCTTCGTGTAGGCGTTCTCCTCGTGGAGATGGGCCAGCACCGCCGGATCGTCCTTCGCCCGCAGCCACTCGTACTCGTCGACCACCACGTCGCCGTGGTGCTCGCGCTGGATCGGACGCTTCTCGGTCTTCGGCGGGGTCAGCACGATGTCCACGCTACGCCCATGGGCCGTCGACGTTCGAGGCGGTCGTGACGTCGTGCGTCGGAGATGAGCATCCGTTTCGTCACGGATGCCTGCTTAGGTTAGCCTTAGCTCAATCCACTCGTTCCTAGCCGGGAGACGCGCGTGCTCGCCAACTACCTGATCGGCCTCCGCGAGGGCCTCGAGGCAGGACTCATCGTCGGCATCCTCGTCGCCTACCTCGGCAAGCTCGGCCGCCGCGACCTGCTCGGCAAGCTCTGGGCGGGCATCGGCATCGCGGTGGCGATCTCGCTCGGCGTCGGCGCCCTGCTCACGTGGGGCCCGTACGCGATGACGTTCCAGGCGCAGGAGATCCTCGGCGGCACGCTCTCGCTCCTCGCCGTCGCGATGGTCACCTGGATGATCTTCTGGATGGGCACGCACGGCCGCACTCTCTCCTCCGAATTGCGTGGACGCGTCGACACGGCGCTCACCGGGTCGTGGATCGCGATCGTCGTGCTCGGCGCCGTCAGCGTCGGCCGCGAGGGCGTCGAGACGGCCCTCTTCGTCTGGGCCAGTGTCGCCGGCGGCAACGACCCCGTGCTGGGCACGATCGGCGCCGTGCTCGGCATCCTCACCGCCGTCGTCATCTCGTGGGGCATCTCGAAGGGCCTCGTGCGCATCAACCTCGGGAAGTTCTTCACGTGGACGGGCGTGTTCCTCATCCTCGTCGCCGCGGGCGTGCTGTCATACGCGATCGGCGACCTGCAGGAGGCCTCGGTCATCCCGGGCGGGGGCGTGACCGCCTACAGCCTCGCCGCGGTGATCCCGCCCGGCGGCTGGCTGCACGCCGTGCTCAGCGGCATCTTCAACTTCACGCCCGAGCCGACCTGGGCGCAGGTCATCGGCTGGGTGGCCTACGTCGCCGTGACGATGTCGCTCTACCTGCGGCTGCTGCGTCGTCGCAGTGCCCCGAAGCCGGTGGGGTCGGATGCCGCGGCGCCGACGCCAGCGCCCGCGCCGTCGGCTTCCGCACAGGCCGCCCCGGCGGTGCCCGCTCCGGGCGCCGCCGCGCCCGCCCCCGCCCACTGACTCCCGCTGCCCTCCCTCACCCCTCGACCCCCTCCGATTGGATCCCCGATGAACCGACGTGCCCTCGCGGCATCCGCTGCCGCGACCGCACTGGCGCTGGCCCTCACCGGCTGCGTCGCCAAGTCCGACCTCGCCCAGTCGATCCCGGTCGCGATCACCGATGACGGATGCGCCGTGGCCGCCGCCACCGCGCCCGCCGGCGCCGTCACGTTCAGCCTCGAGAACACGGGCAGCGACGTGAACGAGTTCGAGATCCTCGCCGACGACCAGCTGCGCATCGTCGGCGAGAAGGAGAACGTCACTCCGGGCCAGGAGATCGAGTTCGTCGCCCAGCTCGCACCGGGCACCTACTACACGGCGTGCAAGTTCCAGCAGGTCGGGGCGCCGGTCGGGCTCGCCGAGTTCACCGTCACCGGCGAGGCATCCGCAGTGTCGGCCGACGACCAGGCGCTCGCCGACCAGGCCGTGACCGAGTACCTCGCCTACGTGCGCTCGCAGGCGGCCGAGCTGGTGCCGGCCGTGCAGGCGTTCGCCGCCGCCTACGCCGCGGGCGACGACGAGACGGCGCGGTCGCTGTTCGCCGCGACCCGCGTGCCCTACGAGCGCATCGAGCCCACGGCCGAGGCGTTCGGCGACCTCGACCCGAAGATCGACTTCCGGGAGGTCGACGCCGTGGCCGACGGCCTCGACTGGACCGGCTTCCACCGCATCGAGAAGGACCTCTGGCCGCCGGCCGCCGGCGACCTCAACTCCGACGGCCAGGACGCGCTCGCGAACTGGGCGCCGTCGACGCCCGAGCAGCGCCAGGAGTTCGCCGACGCGCTCGTCGCCGACGTCAACCAGCTGCACGACCTCGTGACGGCCGAGGACTTCGACGTCTCGCTCGACGCCATCTCGAACGGCGCCATCGCGCTGCTCGACGAGGTCGCCGCAGGCAAGATCACGGGCGAGGAGGACTGGTGGTCGGGCACCGACCTCTCGGACTTCGCCGCGAACGTCCAGGGCGCCGGCGTCGCGTTCGGCGCGGTGCGCGCGCTCGCCGAGTCGAAGGGCGACGACGGCGAGGCGCTCGCCGCCGACATCGACGAGCAGTTCGCCGCGCTCGAGGCCGCGCTCGCCGTGTACGGCTCGCTCGACGCCGGCTTCGTCGACTACGCCGAGCTCACCGACACCGACAAGAAGACCCTCTCCGACCAGGTGAACGCGCTCGCCGAGCCGCTCTCGCAGCTCACCCACACGGTGCTCGGCGTGACCGAGCCCGACGCCTGATGACCGAGCAGCCCGCCTCCGGCGTCAGCCGCCGCCACCTGCTCGGCCTCTTCGGTGCCGGGGCGGCCGGCGTCGCCGTGGGGGCGGCGGG
>NZ_WJSP02000289.1 GCF_009720255.1 Agromyces humi
GTCGAAGAGCTGGAGCCGGTGGTGCCGTCGATCGCCGCGGCGGCCACGGCGTCCGCCCAGTCGCCCGCGCCCGCGGCATCCGCTCGGGACCGCCTCGAACCCGCCAGCCCCTACGCCCGAATGGGCATCATCGAGGAGGCCGGGCCCGGGTTCGAGGACCTCGACGCGGTCCTGCGGCGCCGTCGCCAAGCAGGCTGACCAGCCCTGTGGAGTGTCAGAACCACCCCGTGAGAAATGATAGAGTCGTTCTCGCTCGGGCCCATGGCGCAGTTGGTAGCGCGTCTCGTTCGCAATGAGAAGGTCGGGGGTTCGAATCCCCCTGGGTCCACCTCGACGGCCGGCATCCACTCGGGTGCCGGCCGTTCTCCGTTCACGATGGACCACGGGCGTAGGGTGGACGGGATGTCGCAGCCCACGCCCACGCAGTCCATCCCGCTGACGGACGCGAAGCGCTGGCGCGCGTACTGGGTGTGCGTCGCCGTCGCCGGACTGACGATCCTCGACCTCACGAAGGTCAACGTGGCGCTGCCGTCGATCGAGTCGGCCTTCGGCGCGACGTCCACCGAGCTGCAGCTCATCGTCTCGGGGTACGTGCTCGCGTTCGGGCTGACGCTCGTGCCCGCGGGCCGCATCGGCGACCAGCGCTCGCGCCGCGCGCTCTTCGTGATCGGGCTCAGCCTCTTCACGGTGACGAGCCTGGCCTGCGCGCTCGCGCCGACCGGCGAGTTCCTGCTGGTCGCCCGCCTCCTGCAGGGTGTCGCGGCCGGCATCCAGATGCCGCAGGTGCTCGGCCTCATCCAGCAGCTGTTCCAGGGCGCCGAGCGCGGCAAGGCCTTCGGCCTGTTCGGTGCGACGATCGGTATCGCCACGGCGTTCGGCCCGACCCTCGGCGGGCTGGCGATCGCGATCGGCGGCCCCGAGGACGGCTGGCGTGGCATCTTCTGGATGAACGTTCCCCTCTCGCTCGCGGCGATCGCCCTGGCGTTGTGGCTCCTGCCGGACACCCGTACGAGGTCGTCGCGGCCGCTCGAGCTCGATCCGGTCGGCCTCCTGCTCTTCGCCGTCACGATCGTCTCGCTGATGTGGCCGTTCCTCTTCACCACCGGATCGCCCGACGACAACCCCGCCCGGTGGTGGCTGCTCGTGGTCTTCGTGATCGCCGCGACCGGGTTCGTGGCGTGGGAGCGCCACTACGCGGCATCCGGGCGTCACCCGCTCGTCCCGCTCTCGCTGTTCGGCGTGAGCTCCTACCGCAACGGTACGGTGCTCGCGTCCGCGTACTTCGCCGCGGCGCCATCGATGTTCCTGCTGACGACGCTCTACCTCCAGCACGGACTGGGGCTCGCGCCGGTCTTCGCCGGCATGGTGAGCATCGGGTTCGCCCTCACGAGCGCCGTGTCGTCGTGGATCGGCGGCAACCTCGTGAACCGCCTCGGTCGTCCGCTCGTCGTCGTGGGCCTCGCGACCGTGCTCGTGGGCATCGGGCTGCTGGTGCTCGCCGCGCTCCTGACGCCGCCCGAGATCACCGCCTGGGCGATGGCCGGGGCCATGGTCATCGCCGGCTTCGGCGGTGGTCTCGTGATCTCGCCGAACCAGACCCTCGCGCTCGCGGACATCCCGGTGAAGCAGGGCGGCCTCGCCGGATCGGTCGGCCAGCTCGGCCAGCGCATCGGCACGGCGGTCGGCACCGCGGTCACCCTGTCGCTCTTCTACGCGACCATCTATCGCGAGACCGGCACTGCCGACTCGGGCGACCTCGGCGTCTACCACGACGCCTACGGCCTCGGCATGCTCGCGGTGGCGATGTTCATCGCCATCGCGTTCGCCGTCGGACTGCTCGATCTCGGTGCCCGGCGCCGGCAGAAGCGGTCGCTCGCCTGAACGGCGCGAGTGTCGGGCGGATGCCGCGACCGACGCTCAGCGGATGGCGAGGATGCGCGCCCGCTCGTCCTTCGGCACGTGCTCGATCGCGGCTCGGAGCGCCACCCGCGGCATGGTCGCCGCCCTCGGCTCGACGAACGCGATGAGCCGACCCGGATCATGGTCGCCGGCCGCGCGGAGCACCCAGCCGAGCGCCTTCTGCACGAACGGCTCGGGGTCGGCCGCGAGCCGCTCGGCGAGGGCGTAGGCGTCGTCGAGCTCGCCGCGCTTCAGGAACGCGAAGGTCGCCACGAGCGAGGTGCGGCGCTCGGGCCAGAACGCGGATGCCGCGAGGCGGGCGAGCGGGGCGCGGTCGCGGTCGAGCAGGTACGCCCCGACGACGTCCCGTGCGGCGAGGTCGACCAGGTCCCACTGGTCGATGCGGTCGTGCCGTCGGAGGTAGAGCCCGTAGAGGTCGGTCCGTCGCTCGGCCGTGGTCGCGCGGGCGGCCGCGGACTTGCCCATGATGCTGCAGGCGAGCGCCCGCACCTCGTGCGTCGGTCGTTCGAGCAGCGACTCGAGCTCGGGGATCGGAAGGTCGAGCGCGGTCTTCGCGAGGTCGAACACGGCGCCCATCCGCACGCCGATGAACGGGGCGTCGGGGTCGGGCGGGAAGTACCTGGTGTACTTCTCGCGCTCGGCCACGGTGGCGAGCTCCTCGAGCGTTGCGACCAGCTCCGTGGCATCCGTCATCGACTGCTCCCTCGCTCGCGTCGCGCACTGCCACTCAGCGTACGACCGTGGCGCCCTCCACCGCCGGTGCGTCCGAGAACGCCAGCCTCGGCACGAACGCGAGCAGCACGGCCGCGACGGCGGCGGTGACGCCGCAGACGAGCCAGACGGTGACGTACCCGGCGAAGGAGCCCGCGGTGCCCGTGGCCGCCTCGCCGGCCGCGCCGAGCAGGGCGATGCCGAACACGCACGACGCGATCGCGCCGCCGACCGTCTTCACCGAGTTGGTGAGTCCGGTCGCGACGCCGGTCTGGTGCGCGGGGGCGGCCGCGGCGGCCGCGGCCGGGAGCGCGGCCACGAGCGCACCCGAGCCGATTCCCGCGATCACCATGTTCGCGAGCACCTGGCCGTACCCCTCGTGGAACGGCAGGAACAGCAGGTACCCGAGCGACACGAGCGCGCTGGCGCCGATGAGCGCGACGCGCGGGGTGATCCACCGGGTCGCGAGCGGGAACAGCATGGCGCCGACGACGAGCGAGAGCACGTACGATCCGACGAGCAATGAGGTCTGGAAGCTCGTGGCACCGAGCCCGTAGCCGACCTCGGCGACGTCGGTGCGCGCGAACGTCGACAGCGGCGCCTGCGCGCCCAGCACGCTCACGCCGAAGAGGCCGGCGGTGAGGAAGACCGGCCACAGCGACGGCGAGCGGAACATCCGCACGTCGATGAGCGGGTCGTCGTGCCGGAGCTCATACCGCGCGAAGGGGATCACGAGCAGTGCGCCGAGCAGCACGAGCGCCCAGCTCAGCAGGTCGGCGGGGCCGTTGAGGCGCATGAAGCTGAGCCCGCCGGTGAGCGCGAGTAGGGCGAGCGAGATCAGCACGAGGCCACCCGTGTCGAACCGACCACCCGCGAGGTCCGGCGACTCCTTCACGCCGAACACGACGACGACGAGGCACAGCACGACGGCGACGGCCGGGATGAGCAGCAGCACCCGCATCGGCAGGACGTCGGCGAGGGCGCCGGCGGCCAGCGCGCCGGCGATCGCCCCGAACTCGAGCGCCGCGACGAGGAGTCCCGCCGCTTTGCGCGTCATCGCGGCGGGGCGGTCGGCCGAACGGCTGCGCGACCAGATGAGCGCGATCTCGAGCGGGAGCCACACGACGTAGAAGCCCTGCAACGCCCACGCCGCGAGGAACACCCAGAACTGGTCGGTGAACGCGAGCGCCGTCGACGCGACCGCGGTGATGGCCGTCGACCACACCAGCATGCGCTTGTGGCCGATCATGTCGCCGAGCTTCGCGAAGGCCGGCACGACGAGGGCCGAGAGCATGAGCTGGGTGCCCTCGAGCCAGTTCACGTCGGCGTCGTGGATGCCGAGGTGCCGGGCGATGTCGGTCAGCAGCGGCGTGTAGTAGCCCTGCAGGATGCCGCTCGTGAACTCCACGAACGCGAGGAAGCCGACGATCGCGGCGACCGGTCCGAGTCTGGCAGCACGCGTCATCGGGGCTCCTTCGGGTGGGGGTGGATTCACCCTAGTGGGTCACGCGTCCCGGTTCCCACCGGCTCGAGCGATCCCGCTCGTTCACCCGGGGAGGGACGAGATGAGCGCCCGGTGGAAGCGCTCGCCGCGTTCGAGGCTGTCGGTCGTCACCCACTCGTCGACGCCGTGGATCGACGCCCGCTGCGCCGCGTTCATCTGCAGCGGCGCGAAGCGGTAGACCGCGGGCGAGAACCGGTGGAACCAGCGCGAGTCCGTCGCCGCCATCATCAGGTAGGGCGCGGTGATGGCCTCGGGATACGACGCGGCCACGGCCGCGACGATCGCCGCGAACGGCGCGCCGTCGGTCGGCGACTCGGGGGAGGGGTCACTGCCCGCGACGACCTCGACCGTCACCGCGCGGTCGCGGATGACTCGGCGCACGCGCGCAGCGGCCGACGGGATCGTCTCGCCCGCCGCGATGCGGAGGTTGAGGGTCGCGCTCGCGCTCGCCGGGAGCACGTTGTCGGCCGTGCCGCCCTCGAGCATGGTCGCCGCCACGGTCGTGCGCACGAGCGCGGCCGGCTCGCCGCCCAGCCGGGCGAACACCCGGGCGCTCAGCCAGGGCACGGCGGTGAGGAGGCGAAGCAGCATCCGCGCCGCGCCGCTCGTGTGTGGGACGAACGCGGCGAGCATGGTGCGCGTCGACCGCGGCATCCGCTTCGGGAACGGGTTCGGCGAGAGCCGGTGCACGGCGCGGGCGATGCGCGCGGTC
>NZ_WJSP02000029.1 GCF_009720255.1 Agromyces humi
CGCCGCAACGCCGACCCACCATCGACGGTCACCTGGGAGCTCGTCGACGCCGCGGCATCCGTCGCCGTCGTCACCGAGCTCGAGCTCACCGACACCGGCGTCCTCCGGGTGCGGCACCGCGTCGAGAACCGCGGCAACGGCCCGCTCGGCATCGGTCGCGTGGCCGTGGTGCTCCCCGTGCCCGTGCGCGCGAACGAGCTCCTCGACTTCAGCGGCTTGTGGAGCCGGGAACGCCGGCCGATCCGCCGAACCCTCGAGCACGGGGTCCACAGCCGCGAGGGACGCCACGGCCGAGGTGGCCACGACGACGCGTTCCTCCTCGCGACCGGCACCACGGGCTTCGGATTCCGCAGCGGCGAGGTGTGGGCGACCCACGTCGCCTGGAGCGGCGACACCGAGGCGTGGGTCGAGCAGACCGCACTCGGCCCCGCAACGCTCGGCGGCGGCGAGCTCCTCGCGCCCGGCGAGCTCACTCTCCCCGCCGGGGCCGCCTACACGTCGCCGTGGGTCGTCGCGGTGTACTCGAACGCCGGGCTCGACGGCATCTCCGACCGGCTGCATCCGTGGATCAGGTCGTGGGCGACCATCCGGCGAGATCGGCCGCTCGTGCTCAACACCTGGGAGGCCGTCTACTTCGACCAGTCTCTCGAACGACTGGAGCCGCTCATCGACGCCGCTGCCCGAGTGGGTGTCGAGCGGTTCGTGCTCGACGACGGCTGGTTTCACGGCCGACGCGACGATCGCCGTGCGCTCGGCGACTGGACCGTGGACTCCCGCAACTGGCCCGACGGCCTCGGCCCGCTCATTGCCCGCGTGCACGAGACGGGCATGGAATTCGGCCTGTGGGTCGAACCCGAGATGGTGAACCTCGACTCCGACCTCGCTCGAAGGCATCCCGAGTGGGTGCTCGGCCGGCCGGGCGACCTCGCGTGGCGCCACCAGCACGTGCTCGACCTCACCGCGTCCGGCGCTGCCGACCACGTCTTCGCGCGCCTCGACGAACTGCTCTCGAAGCACGACATCGCCTATCTCAAATGGGACCACAACCGCGACCTGCTCGGCGGATCGGCCCACGCGCAGACCCTCGCCGCCTACGCGCTCATCGACCGGCTCCGCGCCGCGCATCCGGGCGTGGAGATCGAGTCGTGCGCCTCGGGCGGCGCGCGCATCGACCTGGGCATCCTCGAGCGCACCGATCGGGTGTGGCCGAGCGACACCAACGACCCGCTCGAGCGGCAGGGCATCCACCGGTACACGAGCCTCGTCGTCCCGCCCGAGTACCTCGGCGCGCACCTCGGAGCCGCCCGTGCGCACACGACCGGGCGACGGTCCGAGCTCTCCTTCCGGTTCGCGACTGCGCTCTTCGGCAGCGCGGGCATCGAGTGGAACCTCGCCGAGGCGAGCGACGCCGAGCTCGATCACGTCGCTGCCTGGGCACGCGAGTACCGGCGGCTCCGGCCCCTGCTGCACACCGGCACGGTCGTGCGGGCCGATTCCGAGGATCCTGCCCAGGTGGTGCACGGCGTCGTCTCCGCCGACCGGGCGCACGCGGTCATCTCGGTGGCGATGCTCGGCACCGCACGTGCGGCCCTGGCCCCGGCGATTCGGATGCCGGGACTCGACGTCGACCGCGTCTACCAGGTGCGTCGCCTCGAGCTCGGCCCGGCGCCGCGCACCGTGCAGGATGCCGCTCCCCCGTGGCTCCAGGCGGGAACGATCGAGCTCTCCGGGCAAGTGTTGGCGGAGGCGGGCCTCGCCGTGCCGCTGCTCGCACCTGAGAACGCGGTGCTGTTCGAGCTCACGGCGGTGTGAGGCCCGGAAGACGCGTTGGATCTGCGTGCGCGATCGAGTGATCGACGTCGGTGGACCACGCCACCCGTCGGTCAGTGAGCGGAGTTCGCCGACCCCGCGGCCGTGGGCGCCGCGTACCCGACGTGGAACCGGTCGATGCGTCCTTCGAGCGCGAAGGGCAGGCGGTCGGCATAGGCGCGGGAGACTGCGCCGCCGTATGCTCGCCCGACGTCGAGGCAGTCGTTCGCGGTGAAGAGCAGGGGCGCGCTCACGGGCACCACCCCGGAGCCGACGTCGGCGCCGTCGACACGGAGATCCACCTGCAGCGGGCCCGCGGGTCGCGGCTCGACGTACTGCGTCTCGATCTCGATGGTGACATCGCCCGCCCCGATCGGGTCCGTGGAGGTGATGATGGTGCGCTGGATGAGGAAGAGGTTGTACTCGTAGGTGAGGACCCCGTCGACCAGGTACGCGGTGAGGCCGCCGCCCGCGCCACCGAGCTTGTACAGGACCCCGTTCGCCCGTTCAGGCAGGTTCACCTGGATGGTGACGGTGTTCGGTCGGTTGCCGAGTGCCGGGGCGCTGAACTCGGGGATGCGGACCGTGTCGCCGCTCAACTCCCACTCCGTGTATGGCGTGCTGATGCGGTCCTCGGGGTGCATCACCGGAACCCAGAGCCCGCCGCCGATCGGCAGCGCGTCGTTCTTCGCCGCCTCGATGGCGAACAGTTCCTTCAACTCGGCGAGCTTCTCGGGATGCTCGGCTGCGACGTCATGCGCCTGGCTCCAGTCGTGGTCGAGATCGTACAGCTCCCACACGTCCTGATCGGGTGTCCAGGTGCGGATGCCCGGCGGGACCCCGGGTACCCACGGGAGTCGCGGCCCCATCGCGGACGCCATCCACCCGTCGGAGTAGATGGCCCGGCTGCCCATGATCTCGAAGTACTGGGTCCGACGGCGCCCCTCGGCCTGCGCGTCATCGATGGAATACGCGAGACTGACCCCGTCGATGGGGTCCTGCGGGATGCCGTTGACCTCGTCGGGGTGCGAGATGCCGACGATCTCATAGATCGTGGGTGCGATGTCCACGACGTGGTGGAACTGGGTACGCGGCTCCCGCTCGGGTTCGATGTGGCCGGGCCACTGCACGAACATCGGATTCCGCGTGCCACCCAGGTGGGATGCGAGCAGCTTCATGCCCTGGTACGGCGTCGAGCCGGCCCACGCCCACGCTGCGTGGTACTGGTTGTCGGTGGCGGGCGTGCCGAGCGCGTCGAGGCCACCGAGTTCTTCGAGGGCGGCGATGTGCTGCTCGACCGTGCTGGGGATGCCGTTCTGGGCCAGCAATTCGCTGATCGTGCCGTTCTGCCCCTCGCCGGAGGATCCGTTGTCGCCCCAGATGTACATGATGATCGTGTTGTCGCCGTAGCCGAGGCGTTCGAGCTCGTCGATCAGTCGTCCGGCTTGCGCATCGGCGTGTTCGCCGAACCCCGCGCAGACCTCCATGAGGCGGCGCTGGAACGGCTTCTGGTCATCGGGGATATCGTCCCAAGCGGTGAGGCTCTCATGACGCGGGGTGAGTTCCGCATCCTGAGGGATCCAGCCGGCCGCCTTGGCGCCCGCGTGCGCGCGCTCGCGGTAGGCGTCCCAGCCGTCGTCGAACTTCCCGGCGTACTTGTCGGCCCACTCCTTCATGATGTGGTGCGGGCCGTGGATCGCACCGGTCGCCCAGTACATGAAGAAGGGCTGGTCGGGTGCGACCGCCTTGTGATCGCGCAGCCAGCCCATCGCGTCGTCGGCAATGTCCTCGCTGAGGTGGTACCCCTCCTCAGGCGACTTCGGCGGCAGCACCGAGGTCGTGTTCCGCACGAGGTTCGGTTCGTACTGCGATGCCTCACCGGCGAGGAATCCGTAGAAGTACTCGAACCCGTACCCCGTCGGCCATCGGTCGAACGGCCCGGCCTTCGTGGTCTCCTCGGCGGGAGTGTTGTGCCACTTGCCCCATGCACCGGTGGCGTACCCGTAGTTGCGAAGGACCTCGGCCATCGTCGCGCTGCTCTTCGGGATGTGTCCCGAGTAGCCGTCCCAGTCGTTCGCCAACTCGGCGATCTGACCGTTTCCCACGCGGTGGTGGTTGCGACCGGTGAGCAGCGAAGCGCGGGTGGGCGAGCACATCGCCGTCGTGTGGAAGCGGTTGTACCCGATGCCATTCGACCGGACCCGATCAAGCGTCGGCGTCTGCACCACGCCGCCGAGGGTGCTGGGCAGCGCAGGCCCGGCGTCATCGATCAGGATGATCAGGACATTGGGGGCATCGGCTGGAAGGTGCCGCTCGGGGGGCTTCGGCGCATACGTCGATTCCTGGATGGTCCGACCCGCGATGCTGCCCGACGACTTCGGCGGGAACGGCAGCATCCGCGCCGGCGGAAGCGGCGATCCGATCACGGAGACCCGGTCGGCATCAGTCATGTCGTTCCCCTCTCGACCCAGGTCGGGTCCACCCCCGGACCTGCCCTCGTCATGGCACGGTACTGGACCCCCTCACCGCGAGCATCACGCGAATCGAGTGATCCCACCATGCGATGCCGCGGAGTTCACTCCTCGTCGGTCGGTGCTCCGGATCAGACGGCGTCTCCCCTCATTTCGTGGCCAGGCGGCTCGCGATGTCCGGCACGTAGCGGAACAGCTCGCGTGGCGGCCGTTGGTAGTCGGTACCCGCCGGTCGGTCCGGAATCGAAATCGCGTCAGGACTCAGGCGGTCGTACGGGACGCTGCTCAGGAGATGGCTGATCGTGTTCAGCCGCGACGCGCGCTTGTCGTCGCTCTCGATGGTCCACCACGGTGCCTCTTCGATGTCGGTGGCGGCGAACATGGCGTCCTTCGCACGGGAGTAGTCCTCCCAACGGTGAATCGACTCGAGGTCGGTAGGCGAGAGCTTCCATCGACGCATCGGGTCCTTCAGGCGCGAGGCGAATCGCTCCTGCTGCACCTCATCGGACACTGAGAACCAGTACTTGATCAGGATGAGCCCGTCGTCGATGAGCAGCCGCTCGAAAATGGGTGTCTGGCGAAGGAAGCGTCGGTACTCCTCGTCGGTCGAATACCCCATCACGCGCTCGACTCCGGCGCGGTTGTACCAGGACCGATCCATCAGTACGATCTCGCCCGCGGTCGGCAATCGTTCGATGTACCGCTGGTAGTACCACTGCCCTTGCTCCCGGTCAGACGGCTGCGAGAGCGCGACGACCCGAGCATGCCGCGGATTCAAGTACTGCATCACCCGTTTGATCGCACCGCCCTTGCCGGCAGCATCCCGCCCTTCGAAGATCACGAGAACCCGAGCCCCCGTCGAAGTGACCCATTGCTGCATTTCCACGAGCTCGATCTGCAGGCGTTGCAGTTCCGCCTCGTACAGGTCCTTCTGCACGCGCTTGACGGACGACTTCTTCGCACTCTTCTTCGGCATTGCGATTCCCTACGCTGCCCTCAATTGGCCACCAGGATGTGGGGCACCGCCGAGCCGATGCAACATACGGAATCCGCTGGTCACGTTGCAGTTCGGGTCGAATGAGGCTAGGCGAAGGCTAGGCCCGTAGCCTGTGAACATGCCCGCCGCCCGGGCGGTCCCCCAACGGGACGGCCTCCGTTCACCGGCGATGCCGTGACACTGCCGACCACGCTGGTATTCCGTGGAGTCGCGGCGAGAACGACGGAAGCTCTCCTGCTGCTCACGCCCGTAAGCAAGGGGTCTCAGCAAGTTCGTCGAATCCGAACCGGACTGCTTACATGGCCCTCGGTGCATTCCGCACTCTACGAGCACCACTTACGCAGTACCAAGGACGAATAACTCATGACCACCACCACCCGCAACGGCGTCACCCGGCTCTCGACCGAGACCAAGGCCGCCTTCAAGACCACCGAGTTCATCGCGTACGTCGTCATCCTCGTCGGCCTGTTCATCGCATCGGCTGTCGTGGACAGCAACGAAGACGGTCAGGGATTCGGAGCCGAGCAGGTCTGGTTCTTCGCCACCCTGCTCACGATCGGCTACATGATCAGCCGCGGCCTCGCCAAGGCCGGCAGCCGGGAGTTCTACGACCGCGACGACCGTGACGACCGCGGCGACCGTCGCTGATCTTCTCTCGCCGACGGGTTCGACCTGTATCGCGTCGGCGCGAAGGCCTCCTGCCACTGCAGGGGGCCTTCGCCACATTCACCCCCCGAACGGAAGTGACCAGCCGTGTTCCTCATCTTCGGCACCGACCTCTCAGAGAAGGTCACCAACGTCGTGTCGTTCCTCTGCACTTTCTGCGGCGCCGACGCCAGGCAGGAAGTGATCACGTCGTCGACGCGGTTCACGGTGTTCTTCATTCCGTTGTTCTCATTCGGGACTCGGTATCGGAACCAGTGCACGAACTGCGGCGCGGAAGTCGCGCTGACTGCTGCTCAGGCACGGCACTCCCTGCAGTGGAGCGCGTCGCACTGACGTGTCGAGGCGCCGTCGCCGTCCTTCACACGATCCGCTGCGACGCGCGCCACAGCGCAGGGTTCCGTCGGGGTTGATCGAGCAAGGAGCGGAGCACGAGCTCGCATGCTTCGATCGTGGAACGCTCGAGCGGCACGACGATGCCGTGCTCGTCGGAGCCGAGCGGTTCGAGCGTTGCCAACTGCGAGGCGAGCATGGATGCAGGCAGGAAGTGGCCGGTTCGCTGCCTGATGCGCTCGGCGAGCTGAGCCTCCGAACCATGCACGTGCACGAACACGAGTTCGGTCTCACTGACGCGGTTGAGGAACTCGCGGTATGACCGTTTGAGTGCAGAGCAGGAGACGACCACCGGGCGTCCGTCGGCGTGCTCGTCGCGTGCGCGGGCAGCGACGCGCGCGAGCCAGGGCCAGCGGTCTTCGTCGGTGAGGGGCTCACCTGCAGACATCTGCGCCATGGCTTCGGTCGAGTGCAGGTCGTCGGCCTCGACGAACACGGCGTCGAGACGTTCTGCGAGGGCTGCGGCGAGCGTCGATTTCCCGGCCCCCGCCACCCCCATCACGACCACCGCGGTCGGCGAGGCGGTGCCGACCGCGGCGTCCATGGATCTCACCAGTCGTGGATGGTGCCGTCGAGCAACCGGTTGTAGGGCAGGTAGGCCCGCTCGTACGGGTACTTCCCAGCTTCGTCGACGTTCAGTTCGACACCGAGGCCGGGCTGGTCGCCAGGGTGAAGATAGCCGTCGGTCCAGGTGAAGGACTGTTCGAACACCTGGTCGGTCTTCGAGCCGTGCCGCATGTACTCCTGGATGCCGAAGTTGTGGATCGAAAGTCCGAGGTGCATCGCGGCGGCCATGCCGACCGGTGAGATATCGGTCGGGCCATGCATGCCGGACTTGATCTGGTACATCGCCGCGTAGTCGAGCGTCTTCTTCAGCGGGCTGATGCCACCCATGTGCGTGACCGCGCCGCGCACGTAATCGATGAGCTGGTCGCGGATGATGTCCTTGAAGTCCCATACCGTATTGAAGATCTCGCCGATCGCGAGAGGTGTGGTGGTGTGCTGGCGTACGAGGCGCAGGGCCTCCTGGTTCTCGGCCGGGGTGCAGTCCTCGAGCCAGAACAGGTCGTACGGCTCGAGGTCCTTTCCGAGGCGGGCGGCCTGGATCGGCGTCATGCGGTGATGCCCGTCGTGGAGCAGCGGGATGTCCGGACCGAACTCGTTGCGGACGGCTTCGAACACGCCGGGCACGTGGTTCAGGTAGGCGCGCGTATCCCAGTCCTCCTCGACCGGCTTGGCTCCGCGGCGTGCCGGCTCATGGTCGTATCGCACGGATGCGTCGCCGACGTCGGCGCCTTGCGCAGCGATGCCATAGATCGCCTTCAGCGTCGGCACGCCCGTTTGCACGCGGATCGCGCGATAGCCCTGCTCCTGATGGGAGCGGATGGAGTCGAACAGTTCGGGGAGTTCCTTGCCAGACGCGTGCCCGTACGCCATCAGCCCGGCCCTCGAGGCGCCACCGAGCAGTTGGTACACCGGCATTCCCGCAGCCTTGCCCTTGATGTCCCACAGGGCCATGTCGACCGCGGCGATCGCCGCCATGGTGACCGGTCCGCGCCGCCAGTACGCCGAACGGTAGAGGAACTGCCAGGTGTCCTCGATCTTCGCTGCATCCACTCCGATGAGCAGGGGCACGACGTGCTCGGTCAGGTAGGCGACGACCGCGAGCTCGCGCCCGTTCAACGTCGCATCGCCGAGGCCGGTGAGGCCGTCGGACGTCGTCAACTTGAGGGTGACGAAGTTGCGGTCGGGGCTGGTGACGATGACGTCAGCCCTGTCGATGATCATGCTCATGGTGTTGCTCCGTGGATCGTGGGGTGAGCGGGTTCTTGGGGTCAGGCGGTCTCAAGCGCGGTGACCGCGTCGGCGACGTGTGCGGCGAAGCCGGCGTCATCCGCGAGGCGTGCATTCAAGGCGGCGAGCAGGGTGTGCCGGGCGGATGCATCGAGGTCGGCGATCTCGGGCTGGTCGATGCCGTCCGGGACTGGTGCCCAGCCGGCGCGCACGCCGACCATCCACGCGGCGATCGCGGCGGCGCAACCGGGCGCGTGGTGCCCGGACGCGAGTTGGCCGAGCGCGACGGGCACGATGCGCAATCGCATCTTGGTGGTCGAGTCCTGCGCGATCTGCGCGAGACGGTGCTCGATGCGGGGGTTGCGGAAGCGTTCGAGGAGCGCGGCCCGGTAGTCGGCGAGGTCGAACCCGGGCAGCTGCCGGGCATCGTCGTCCCAGAGCGCTTCGACGAGGTCGCTGCAGACCGGATCCTCGATCGCGGCCGAGACGACGGTGTGGCCGCGGGTCTGGCCGAAGGTGGCGAGAACGGTGTGGGCGCCGTTCAGCATCCAGAGCTTGCGGTTCTCCCACGGGGCGATCTCGTCGACGAACCTGGCACCCGCGGATTCCCAGTCCGGGCGGCCGGCCGGGAAGTCGCCCTCGAGCACCCAGTCGGAGAACGGCTCGGTCACGACCGGGGCTGCGTCGAGCCATCCGGTGGCCCCGAGGACGGCGTGCGACTCGGCTTCGGCGTCGATCGCGGGCGTGATGCGGTCGACCGACGTCGAGACGACCGAGACCGACGCCCTCAACCACACGGCGAGGTCGGGCGATGTCCGGCCGGCGAGGTCGGCCAGCGCGCGCCGCAGGAGTCCGCCGTTGTCGGGCAGGTTGTCGCAGGGCACGAGCGCGATCGGGCCCGCGCCGGCGAGACGCCTGGCGTCGAGGGCCAGCAGAACCCGGCCGAGCGCGGTCGCGGGCCGGACGGCCTCTGTCGTGTCGCCAGGGGCGTCGCGCGTGAACGCGTTCCGAAGCAGTTCGACATCGGATGCCAGGGCCTCATCCTCGAGGTCCGGAGTACCGTCGGCGGAGAGCCGGTAGCCGGCCTCGGTGATCGTGAGCGTCAGGATCGCGACCTGGGGGTCGGCGACGGCCGTGACGAACGCGGGCACGTCGTCGCCGGCTTCGATGCGCACGATCGATGGAATCAGCTCGAACCGGTCGCCGTCCGCGGCGCGCTCGACGAGTGTGTACAGGCCGTCCTGCGGGCCGAGGCGGTCGACGAGGTCGCGGCTGCGACCGGTGAACGCGGCGATCCCCCACTCGGCGGCATCGGCCGCGTGCGCCGTATACCAGGCCTGGTGCGCGCGGTGGAACGCGCCGAGGCCCAGGTGCACGATCCGCTCCGGCGGAGTCGGGGCCCCTGTCGCAGCACGCGACAGGCGGACGTCGGTAGTGGCGGTCACAGCTTGAAGGCCTCTCGGGGGATGGCGTCGACCAGGTCGTCGATGATCCGCTCCGCGGCACCCATCCGCACCCGGCCTTCGACGACGAGTCGTGCGAGGAAGCCTGCGTCAACGCGGCGGGCCGTGTCGTGGCGGGCCGGGATCGACAGGAAGGCACGCGTGTCGTCGATGAACCCGCTACTGCGGTAGAAGCCGGCGGTCTCGGTCACGGCGGCACGATGGCGGGCGATCGCGTCGGGAGCGTCGAGGAACCACCACGGCGCACCGAGGTAGACGCTCGGGTAGAACCCCGCGAGCGGCGCGAGCTCGCGCGAGTATGCGGTCTCGTCGACCGCGAACAGCACGAGGTGGAAGTCGGGCTCGAGGCCGTACTTTTCCAGCAGCGGTCCTATGCCGCGGGTGAACTCGGTCGCGACCGGAATGTCGTGGCCGGTGTCCGGTCCGAACCGGGCGAGCGTGGCGGTCGAGTGGTTGCGCAGTACGCCCGGGTGGATCGTCATCACGAGCCCGTCGTCGACGCTCATGCGCGCCATCTGCACGAGCATGTGCCCGCGGAACGCGCGCCGCTCCCCCGCACTCGCCTTACCGGCGACCACTGCTTGGAAAAGCCGCTCACCCTCTGCAGGGTCGAGGTCGACCGTGAACAACTCCTCGACCCCGTGATCCGTCGAGACCGCCCCATGCCGGATGAAGTGCGCGCGACGGTCTTCGAGCCCGCCGAGGTACCCGGCGAAGTCCCCGGGCTGTCCCGTCGAGGCGAGCAGCCGTTCGAGGTTGCCCGCGAACCCGACCGCATCGGGATCGAGATACCGGTCCGGTCGGAACGTCGGAACCACCCGCCCGGGGAGGCCGGATGCCGCGAGTGCGGCGTGCTCGGACAGGTCGTCGAGCGGGTCGTCGGTGGTCGCGAGGAATTCGATGCCGAATCGCTCGAACAGTGCGCGCGGCCGGAACTCCGGACGCACCAGCGCCGCGGTGATCTCGTCGTAGATCGCATTCGCCGTGTCCGGGCCGAGCGGGGTCGTGATACCGAAGACCCCATCGAGCTCCTCCTCGATCCAGTACCCCGACGCCGTACCCGCGAACCGGTGCCAGTGCGCCGCGAGCGTGCGCCACACCGTGCGAGCATCGCGCCCGGCAGCCTCGTCCACGACCAGGTCGGCGAGGTCGACCCCTGCGGCGTGCAGGAGGCGGGTCACGTAGTGGTCACCCGTGACCAGCAACGCCACCGGATCCGCATACGGCTCATCGTCGAGCAGCAGCGACGGCGGCACATGCCCGTGCGGCGAGATGATCGGGCTCCCCGCCACGCGCTCGTACAGCTCGAGCGCGACCGCACGCGTCGTCGGGTCGACCGGCAGCAACCTGGCGGGATTTCGGGACGGCGATGTCATTTGGCGATGAGGTTGAGCTGGGCGTTCAACGCGGCGACGTGCTCGGTGGACACGCCACCGGCCTGCTTGATGAGCTTCTCCACGCTCATCCGGTCGACGATGGCCTGCATGGCCGGCGGGATCTCGACGCCCTGACCGACCTCACCCCGGCTCGTCGATACGGCTTCGAGGACGGAGGCGATCACGCGGGCACCGTCCTCGGACTGCTTGATCTCGCCGAGCGAGTCGCGAACGGAGAAGTACCCGGCCGGGCTCGGCAGCTGGGCGTCGTCGAACCAGTTCGCGATGGACGTCGTGGGCATCACACTCGCCGCAGGAACCTCGTCCACCCGGCGGAGCACGATGGTGTCGGTGAGATCGCCGGAGCGGGCGGTGATCTCGTGCTCGCCGGTCAGCGGGACGTGGAAGCGGAAGGTCCGACGCCCCTCGACCGCGCCCACCTCGACGCCGTCGACCGACAGCACGACCCGCTCCTGGTTCGAGTACACGATCACCTCGGTGACATCCTCCGCCCGTTCGGCGCGACGACGACCCGCGACATGCACGAACGGCTCGCTCGACCACGCCGCCTTGTACACGTAGAAGGCGTCCTTCTTCAGCGATCGGTCGAACGAGACGAGCCCCTTCTGGTTGCGGCCCGCTGCGCCGCCCTCGTCACGACCGGCGGACCCGAAGTCCGCAAGGTTCCACACATGCGTTGCCCACAGCCACGGCCGCGCCTCGATCATGCCGACCATGTGCTCGTGGTACAACGCCTGGTAGCCCTCGGTGTAGTCGCCCTTCTCGGGAGCGGCCGACTGGAACTGCGCGTTCGCATCCGCCCCGTACTCGGCGAGCCCGATCGCGATCTCGGGGTATGCCGCGTGGAAGTCGTCGAGCCAGGTGTCGTTGTCGGCGACCTCGCCCACGTACCAACCGAAGTAGAGGTTGTACGACATGACGTCGGGCAGACCGACCAACGGATGGTCGGTCTCGAGGAGGAACAGGTTCGCCATCGCGGTCAGGCGGGTCGGATCGAGCTCGTGAGCGAGATCGTTCAACTCGCGGTGGGCGGCGAGCACGTCCTCGCCCGATCCGGCGAGGGTGATCTCGTTCGACAAGCCCCACGAGATGATGCTCGCGTGGTGGTGGTTCTGCACGATCAGCTCGGTGAGCTGGTCGCGAGCGTTGTCGGTCGCTCCGGGGAGGAATACGGTGATCTGCGGGATCTCCGCCCACACCACGAGACCAGCCTCGTCGCAGAGGTCGTAGAACCGCTGGTCGTGCTGGTAGTGGGCGAGCCGCACGGTCGTGGCACCGAGCTCTCGAATCAGCGCGAGATCCTGCTGCCTGATCTCTTCCGTGATCGCGTTGCCGACCCCCTCGAAGTCCTGATGGCGCGACACTCCGCGAAGCGGGTACTCCTCGCCGTTCAGCAGGAAGCCGCGCTGCGGGTCGACCGCGAACTCGCGGCAGCCGAACCGAAGCTCCACGACATCGAGCACCACGTCGCCGGCAAGGAGTTCGGCTCGGGCCGTGTAGAGGTGCGGGTCGCGCAGCCCGTGCCAACGGTGCACCTGCTCGATCGTGAGCTCGGCGTTCGCCTCGCCGTCGACGAGAGGCACGGTCACGGTCGCTTCGCCGTCGATGGCGAAGCGCACGCCGGTCGCAGATCCGCCGGAGGTCGTGACCGCCGCCGCACTGAGCGCGACCTCGGCGCGGTCACCGTCGAGGTTCGGGGTGACCATCAGGCCGGGTCCGCCGTTGTCGGCCAGGTCGAAGTGTTCGCGCCCGACGGTGATCTGGCGCACCTCGCGGTAGACGCCGCCGTAGAAGGTGAAGTCGGCCTGCTGCGGGTACACCCGCTCGTTTTTGGCGTTGTCCACGATCACGACGAGCGTTCCCGACCCGTCCGCGAGCCCATCCGTCAGGTTCACGCGGAAGGTCGAGTAGCCGCCATCGTGCGTCGTGAGGAGACGTCCGTCCAGGTACACCTCAGCCGACGAGTTCACCCCCGCGAACTCGACCCAGGTCTCGACATCGGACCCGTCTGCCTCGATCACCCGTGCATACGTCGAGCGACCGCGACGGTACTCGCCGCCGGCCTGTCCGTCGACCGCGTTCCAGGTGTGCGGCAGCACGACCTGCTCACCCGCAGCTGCAATCTCGTCCCAACTCGACCCCACTGGCAGTTCGACGGGCGAGAACGCCCACCCCTCGTGGATCGCCGTGGCCCGGCGGACGTCGGTGGCAGCTGGCTGCGTCATGGGAGTCTCCTTCGACGAGAGTTCACCGGCGCACGCCGGCTGGGCTCCACCACGATACGAACCACGCAACGACGCATGATAGAACTGATCACGCACGATCAGAACTGATTCGGCACGCTCTGCAGGTCACACGAACCGAGGCACCTCGATGATGACGACGTCGCACGTACATCCGCAGGATGCAGTCGAGCCCATCGCGGCGGCGGTGGCCGAGGTCCTGAGCTGCCCGATCGAGCTCACGACCGACATCGCACCGGCACTCGACGCGTTCGAGTCGGCGCACTGCCTCGACCCGCGCATCCAACCTGCCTTCACCGCGTCGGTGCTCCGTGGGTTCGTGCGCGACATGGACCGGCAGGTCGTGCATGAGATCCGTGAGCCGCTCGGGATGGCGATCGCACTCGTCCGCTGGGACGACCGCCTGCTCGTCATCGGCCCGTACACCCACGAGCCCATGCATCCGGGTGTCGCCGAGGAGGCCCTGAGCCGGTTGGGCATCCCCAGTGCCCACCTCCCGATCTACAAGCACTACCGCACCAGGTACCCGATCGTCGATGCCGAGTACGTGTACCGCGGAGCTGCCAGTCTGCTTCGCGCAGGTGGCGGCGAGGACGCGCTCGGCAGCCTTCGCGAGGTCGAGGCCGAAGGCGGCACGATCGCCCCCGGGGTCCGGGACGCTCTGCAGTCTGCCGCATTCACGGTGATCGAAGAGCGGTACCGACTCGAACGCGAGTTCATGGACGCGGTCGAGGAGGGCTCATCCGAACGAGCGCTCTCCGCATTGCACCGCATGGGACGGATGCCGCAGACGATCAGCTACCTGAACACGCCGTTCCTCGGCACCACCATCTTGCGGATCATGGCCCGGGTCGCGGCGCAGCGCGGCGGGCTGCCGCCGGTCACCGTCGACGCGATCTCACAGGAGTATGCGCAACGGCTGCACCGCATCGGCCATTCTTCCGACCCCAGACGTTCCGCCTCGTTCACCGCGCAGATGGTCACGGAATTCTGCCGGTACGTCCGACGTCACCACCAGCGCGAGTACCCGCCGCTGGTGCGTCGCGTCGCCGACGAGATCGACCTCCATCTCAGCAGCCAGGTCTCGACGACCGAGCTCGCGGACCGGTTCGGGGTGTCCGCCTCCACGCTCGCGCGCCGCTTCAAGTCGGCGACCGGCAAGACCATCGTCGCGTACACAGCCCAGCAACGCGCCGAGCGCGCGGCCCGACTGCTCGCCACGACGACGCAGAGCGTGCGTGATATCGCGCTGTTCGTCGGCTACGACGACGCGAACTACTTCGTGAAGGTGTTCCGGGAGGCGCACGGCATGACGCCGACCGCGTATCGCGAGGCTCACACGGCCTGACGCGCACGAGGGCCGCGGACCTGCGATCCGCGGCCCTCGAGATCGGCGCTCGTCAGGCGAGCGCGCCCTCGGTTTCCATGTCCGCCACCTGCAGCGCTTCCTTCTTCACGGCGACGCGCTTCTGCACCTCGATCATCTCGGTTCGGTCGAGCTTGTAGCCGCGCATGGCGATCAGCGAGATCGCCCAGCCGAGGATCGGCAGGCCGAAGAACAACGCGAGGCTCATCAGCAGGATCGCCGTTGACGGGCTATCGGTGGGCTGGGGCATCACCGTCGTGAACCCGATGAGCGCGACGGCACCGAGGGCGAGCGCCGCCCCGAGCGACGAGATGATCTGGTCGACGATGTTGTACGTCGCCGTGACGGTGGCCGGCAGGAACTTTCCTGAGCGGTCGAGCTCGTAGTCGATGACGTCGGCCCGCATGGCGCCCGCCGCGACGGTGACCACCATGGACGCGCCGTTCAGCAGCAGGTACACGAGGAAGAACCCGATCGTGAGCCCCAGATTGCCGAGGATGGACCCCATATCGACCACCAGGCAGAACACGGTCAGGACCACGGCGAGGATCAGGCAGAGCCACGTCCACGTGATGGTGGCGGCCTTCGAGCCATGCTTGCCGGTGTAGCGCGAACCGAAGATCGCGAACACGATTCCCGGGAGGATCGCGATGAGGCCGAGCACCGAGCCGAGCTGCATGTTGCCGAGCAGGATGCCCCACATGAGCGTCCCGATGACGGCCTGCGACTTCACCACCTGGGCCAGCTTGTCGGACGCGCCGCTGATCAGAAAACGCTGGAACGGCCCGTTCTTGGTCAGCAGGTTCCACATGTCGCGCATCGAGACGTCGGCCTTGGCGCGGTCGACCGAGACGTGAGCGAAGTTCTCGGGCTTGTCGATGCGGGAGACGCCGACGCAGGCGAGGATCTGGAACACCAGTGAGCAGGCCACGTAGGTGAGCGCGGTCTCGCTCAGCATCGCGACCGTGAACTGGTTGCCGTGGCGCGGCAGGAAGACCACCGTCGAGAGGATCGAGAAGATCGCGGGCACGAAGTACGCGTAGACGGTGGCCCACACCTGCACGGACGGCCGCTGCCGAGGGTCGTTGGTGAGCACCGGTCCGGTCATCTGCCCGGCGATGTCGTTCATCGAGGATCCGATGATGTAGACGACATAGATCGCGATGAAGAACACAGCGCCGAACCCACTGTCGGGGGCCCAGACGAAGAGCAGCAGGATCGCAAGGGATCGGATCGCCCAACCACCGAGCATGAAGAAGCGCAGCTTGCCGAACCGGAAGTTGACCTTCTCGATGATCAGCGCGAGCAGCGGGTCGATCAGTCCGTCGAAGACGCGAGTGAGCGTGAGGATGAGCCCCGCCGCTGCGACCGCGATGCCGTAGCCGGCATTCTGCAGGTAGCTCATGAGACCGACGAGGACGTAGAAGATCATCGCCGAGCCGTTGTTCATCTGGGAGAGGGCGATCTCCCACGTCTTGGCGCGACGGTAGGTGACGCCGTCCGCCTCGCTGGCCGTCTGCTTCGGGTTACGCGCCATTGCGTGTTCGCTCCTTCGAGAATCCGCTCGGTCGACCGACGGCTCGTTCCGTCGGCCTCCTGATGAGCCGAAGGCAACAGTAAGAAGACGAGCAGCCGGCCCGATAGAAGTCACCGAGCGGACATAGAAGAGAACCGGCGAAACTTGCAGGCGTGGAGACAGCATCACATGACGAACGCGGGCGCTGAGCACGCGACCGCGCTCTGGCCCGCGTCACCGGGAACTCCGGCCGTCACACCTGGAGGAGTTCGCCCATCTGCTTGGCGATGAGGGTGGTCGCGAACCGCGGATTGAGGCGTGCGGCCGGTCCAGCGCCGCCGCGTCGGAGCCGATGGTGGCGCGGAATCGAGCTTCGCCGCGATATCGGTGCCGATCGCGCCCGGGAACACGACGCTCACCTGCACGTTCGTGTCGAGGAGCTCGGCGTAGAGCGCCTCGGTCGGGAGCCTGACCGAGGCCTTGGAGGCGCCGTAGACGGCCTGGCCGGCTGAGAGAGGTGGGCTGGGTCAGTCGAGGCGGGTCAGGGCGCCGGGTGTGACGCCGGCACCATTGAAACCGTCGACGGCGAACCAATACGGATGCCCCGCGTTCAGCGACCCGACCTCGAGGTCCGTCCGGTCGTAGACGAGCCACGAGTGGTAGAGCTTGTCGGGCGAGAGCCCGTACCGCACGTTGTAGCCCACGACGCCCGGCACGGCCTCCCACCGCAACGAGGCCGTGCGTGGATCGCGCCGCTCGCCGCCGACGTCGGCCGCACCGGGAAGGGGCACGTCGGCGAGGCCGAACACGCGCAGCCCGCTCACCGCGAAGGCACCCCCGAAGGGCATCGCGCCCGCGGTCACCCGGATGTACCGCGCACGTCGAGCCTCGGGCAGGACGACGAACGCGTGCGGGGCGTCCTCGCGTGTGCCGATCGTGTCGTGCACGACCGCCCACCCGACGCCGTCGAGCGACAGCTCGATACGAACCTCGGTCGGCTGCGGGTCCGGGAAGACGGCGCGCTTGCCGAACGTCGCCTTCGCGAGGTCGCGGCGCTCGGGTGCGCGCGATGCGAGGCCGTGGTCGGCAAGGTTGACCTGCAGCGCGTGGACGGTCGTCTCCGCGCCGAGGTCGAGCTGCAGCCACTCCCCCGGTTGATCCGAGCCGGCGACCCACCAGGTGCGCACTGACTCGTCGGTTGCGAGCTCGGGCCCGTGTCCGGCGGCCGACGACGAAGCGGTCGCTGCGGCACGGTGCGACAACAGCATCCAGCCCGGGGATGCCTCGGCCCACGGGTCGAACGCACGGTCGGGCACCTGCATCGGGAAGTCTGCGAAGTTCTGGTTGCAGAACAGCACGCCCTCGTCGTCGAAGCCAGCCGGAAACAGTCCGATCCGCCGTTCGAAGTCGGCGTTGACCGAGATGCGCATGGTCGCGACATGCCACCAGTTGCCGTGCCGGTCCTGAAAGGTGCTGCCGTGCCCTGCGCCCGTGATGAAGCCTCCGGGCTTCGACGAGAACGGACTGTGCGGGTCGTACACGAAGGGGCCCAAGGGGCCGTCGCCGACGAAGGTGCCATCGGCGTACGTGTTGAACTGCGTGCCCGGCCCGGCGTACTGCAAGTGGTACCGACCGCCGACGCGGGTCATGTACGCGCCCTCAATGAACGGCGCGTCACCGATGTAGGCGTCCATGACCTTGCCCATCAGCCCGCGGCGGACGACCGGCACGTAGTCGTCGCCGGTTCGCTCCCATCCGCGAGTCCCGGTGTCGGCGGCGATCAGCGGCACGGGCTCGCCGACGCGCTGCAGGGTCTGACGGTCGAGCTCGACGCCTTGGATCGGTTCTCTGTGGGAACAGCCCCAGTACAGGTACAGCCGGCCGTCGTCGTCTTGGAACGTGTCGGGATCCCAGAACGCGATGTCGCTCGGAGCGACCTCCTCGAAGTCATCGGCGAGCGGGTCAACGCTGCGGAAGAACCGGCCGGTCGTGCGCCGTGACGCCGTGAAGAGCAGCGCACCGTCGACTTCGCGCACATCGGGCGCGTAGTCGATCGCCGGGATCTTCTCGCTCGGCACCAACGTCCACTCGACGAGGTCGTCGGAGTGCCAGAACCCACGGGTCATCGACGCGAACATGAAATACCGGCCGCGGTAGAAGACGACCGTGGGGTCGGCCGCTTCGCGGTGCACGCTGCGACCTGCGAACGGCGTGCGCACGTCTTGATAGCGGTAGGCGAGGTCGAGCGGGTTGCAGACGATACGCGCGTTCACGAGGCCGGGCCCGCGGCATCAGCCGGCAGCCGCTCCTCCGATGCACGAATCGCACGCAGGTGCGCGATCGACGCGGCGATCGCGTCGAACGCGTCATCGACATGATCGAACTCGACGACCGGAAGACAGTTTGCAGGCGCGACCGCGAGCGCCTCGTCGTTCGCCAGACGCCCCCGCCCGAGCGCGCACTGCGTGAGCGCCGCCGGGTCGTAGTCACCACCGGCGGCGAAGACATCGACCGCCTGGGCGGCATCCTTGAGATGCAGCGCGCGGACCCGGGAGCCGAGCCGCTCGACGAGCGCCGGCACTTCCTGCCCCGCGGCCGCCGCCCAGTAGACGTCGAGCTCGAGCGCGACGCGCTCGTCGAGGAGCGACACGAAGTACTCGTACGCGGTCAGGTCGCCGATGCGGTGATGGAACTCGAACGAGTGGTTGTGGTGGCCGACCACCAGGCCTTCGGCGGCGGCCGGTTCGACGAGTGCGTTCATCCGGTCGGCGGTCCGGGCGATGTCGTCGGCGGTACGCCAGCGGTCCGCGTCCACCATCGGGTCGATCAGGATGTCGGCGCCGAGCGCCCGCGCTGCGGCGAGGGCGGCGGAAGCGGGCGGCACCGGTACCTCTCGTGCGGCGAATCTCATCGTGTCGGAGAGCAGCGGTGCGTGGGCGGTCGGGATCGCGAGCCCGTTCGCCGCCGCGACGGCGCCGAGCTCGGCGGGCCGGTCGTACACCGAGAACGGCTCGACGGCTTGGGCGCCGGCGTCCGCGAGGCGCCCGAGCGTCGCATCCAGGTCCGCCAAGTCATGGCGCACCGTGTACAGCTGCACGCTGATCGGTGGCGTGGTGGACACGTCCATCAGACCGTCTCACCCGCGTCGGCGAGGAGCGTGCTTCCCGTCATGATCATCGAGAGGTCGCTCGCGGCGAAGAGCACGACGCGCGCGATGTCGTCGGGTGTGCCCATGCGGCCGATCATGCTCGTGTTCATCACGTCGAGCGGGGGCATCTCGATGCCGGCCGCGGCGGCCGCCTCGGCGCCGGCCTTCGCCGCCGCGAGGTTGCCCTCGGTCGGAACGAAGCTCGGTGCCACGCCGAGCACGCGAATGCCGAGCGGGGCGAGGTCGACCGCGAGCGACTTGGTCATGCCGAGCGCGGCGTGCTTCGATCCCACGTAGGCGGCCATCCCCGGGAACGCCGCCTGCACGCCGGCCGTCGAGATGATGTTGACGATGACGCCGCCTGATCCGTCGGCCGACATGCGACGCGCGGCTTCACGGGAACCGAGGAAGACGCCTCGTGCGTTGACCGCGAACGTCGCGTCCCACATCTCGTCGGGCATCATCGTGACGGGCGCGTTCGGGAAGATCCCGGCGTTGTTGACCCAGACGTCGATACCGCCGAGTTCGGCGACCGCGAGGTCTGCGGCCGCGGCGACCGAGGCCGCGTCGGCGACGTCGGCGCGCGTGCTCGC
>NZ_WJSP02000290.1 GCF_009720255.1 Agromyces humi
CGCGTGCGCGCTCGCGGCGCTCCTGGCCGCAGCGCGCACCACGAAGGCCGTCGACCCGTGACGGCGCTCGTGCTCGCCGTGATCGCCCTGGCGGTGATCAACGTGGTCTACAAGGGGGTCGGTCCGGCGGTGCTCGGCGACCGCACCTTCCCGCCGCGCGTCCAGGAGGTCGTCGATGCGCTGCCGGCAGCGCTGCTGGCCGGACTGATCGCGGTGAATCTCCTCGGCGAGCGCTGGTCGTCGGCCGACGCCACGATGGTTCCGGGGCTCGCCGCCGCGGGGATCGCGTGGTGGCTGCGAATGCCGCAGCTCGGCTGCGTCGCGGTCGCGGTCGCGGTCACGATCCTCGTCCGACTGGTGTGAGCGGCCCGATAGCCTTGATCGGGTGACCGCCGACTCCGCCGAAGACCTCGATCTCGCCCTCGAACTCGCCGATCTCGCCGACGCCGTGTCGCTCGCGCGCTTCCGTGCCGTCGACCTCGACGTGCAGACGAAGCCCGATCGCACGCCGGTCACCGAGGCGGACCTGGCGGTCGAGCGCGCGCTCCGCGACCGGCTCGCCGAGGCGCGGCCGGGTGACGGCATCCTCGGCGAGGAGTTCGGCACCGAGGGTGATTCGACGCGGCAGTGGATCATCGACCCGATCGACGGCACGGCGAACTTCCTCCGCGGCGTGCCGGTGTGGGGCACCCTCATCGCGCTCGCCATCGACGGCGTGCCCGTGGTCGGGGTGGCGTCCTCCCCTGCCATGGGCCGGCGCTGGTGGGCGGCGCGCGGGCTCGGCGCGTGGACGAGCGCATCGGCCGGTGAACTCGGCGTGAGCGATGGGGCGACGGATGCGGCATCCGCTCGCGTGCCCGGTGCTCGCCGCCTGCGCGTCTCGGGCGTCGAGCAGCTGTCGGATGCCTCGCTCAGCTTCCAGAGCCTCGCGCAATGGCGGGACGCCGGATACCTCGACCGGCTGCTCGCGCTGTCGGAGCAGGTGTGGCGCGACCGCGCCTACGGCGACCTCTGGTCGTACGTGCTCCTCGCGGAGGGGCTCATCGACATCACCGGCGAGTTCGACGTCAAGCCCTACGACCTCGCCGCGCTGGTGCCGATCGTCGAGGAGGCCGGCGGCCGCTTCACCTCGATCGACGGCGAACCGGGCCCATGGCACGGCAGCTCCCTCGCGACGAACGGGCGGTTGCACGAGGCCGTGCTCGCTGCCCTCGCCTCGCCCGCATCGCCCGCCGACGGAGCGAGAGCCTGACGATGGAGATCTGCGTCTTCACCGAGCCCCAGCAGGGCGCGAGCTACGACGATCAGCTCGCGCAGGCGAGCGCGGCCGAGCGACTGGGCTTCGACGGCTGGTTCCGCTCCGACCACTTCCTCCGCATGGGCACCGGCGATCCGCTGCCCGGTCCGACGGATGCCTGGACCACCCTCGCGGGCCTCGCACGCGACACCCGCCGAATCCGGCTGGGCACGCTCGTCTCCTCGGCGACGTTCCGGCACCCGTCGCTGCTCGCGATCCAGGTCGCCCAGGTCGACGCCATGTCTGGCGGCCGCGTCGAGCTCGGGCTCGGCACCGGATGGTTCGCCGAGGAGCACGAGGCGTACGGCATCCCGTTCCCGGCGAGGCGCTTCGGCCTGTTCGAGGAGCAGCTCGAGATCGTCACCGGGCTCTGGTCGACGCCGGTCGGCGAGACCTTCGACTTCGCCGGCGCGCACTACACCCTCGAGCAGGCGCCAGCGCTGCCGAAGCCCGTCCAGTCGCCGGTGCCGGTCATCGTGGGCGGAGCCGGTCCGAAGCGCACGCCGGCGCTCGCGGCCCGGTTCGCCACGGAGTTCAACATCGGCTTCCGCTCCGAGGACGTGATCGCCGAGACGTTCGACGGCGTGCGCCGCGCGTGCGAGCAGATCGGGCGCGACCCCGCGACGCTGCGCACGTCGGTGGCACTGCCCACCGTCGTCGCCGTGAACGACGCCGACTACCTGCGGCGGCTCGCCGCCATCGATGCCGACCCCGACACGTTCGCCGAGGTCAACGTCGCGGGCACCCCAGCGGCCGCCGTCGAGAAGATCCAGCGCCTCCGCGACCTCGGGGCCGACCGGGTGTACCTCCAGCTCGTCGACCTCCGCGACCTCGAGCACCTCGAGCTCGTCGCCGCGGAGGTGCTCCCGCATGTGCGCTGAACGTCGCACGAGCGCGCGCTCTCGGCTCGTGCTCACGACGGTGATCGCGGGCGCGGGGCTGTTGCTGACGGCATGCGTCGGCGCGCCCCTGGTCGAGGTGACCGAACCCGCCACCGATGCCGCGACCGGATCGGTGCCGACGGCATCGGGCTCCGCCCCGGCATCCGACCCCGCTTCGCCGGCGCCGCAGGCTCGACTGCGCTACCTCCCCGCCGTCGGCGAGTGCCTCGATTCGCGCAAGGACCGGGCGGCCGGGCCCGATTCCGTCGTCCCGTGCGACGAGCCGCACGACGATGAGGTGTACGCGACGTTCGAGCTCGCGCCGGGTGGATTCCCCGGGGCGGACGCGGCGCAGCAGCAGGCCGACGACGGATGCCGCGCGCGATTCGCCGACTTCGTGGGCGTCCCAGCCGACGCCTCGATGCTCGGCTGGTACTCGTTCGCGCCCGACGAGCCCGGCTGGGCGATCGGCGACCGTCGAGTGGCGTGCGCGCTGTGGCATCCGACCGACCTCGTCACCGGGTCGTTGCGAGGGATCGCGTACTGACGGTCGGTGCGTGCAGACTGAGGGCGTGAGCGACGGCTCGACCCCGTGGGTGCTGCATGTCGACCTCGACCAGTTCATCGCGGCGGTCGAGGTGCTGCGGCGTCCCGAACTCGCCGGCAAGCCGATCATCGTGGGCGGTCGCGGCGACCCGACCGAGCGCGCGGTGGTCTCGACGGCGTCGTACGAGGCACGCGAGTTCGGGGTCGGCTCGGGGATGCCGCTTCGCATCGCCGCGCGGAAGGCGCCCGACGCCATCATCCTGCCCGTCGACGCAGACGCGTACACGGCGGCATCCGCGGAGGTCATGGCGACCCTTCGGGAGCAACCGGGCGCGACCGTACAGGTGCTCGGCTGGGACGAGGCGTTCATCGGCGTGCGCACCGACGACCCCGAGGCCTACGCCCGGGCGGTGCAGCGCGCCGTGCTCGACCGCACCGACCTGCACTGCAGCGTGGGGATCGGCGACACCCTCGTACGGGCGAAGGTCGCGACGGGATTCGGCAAGCCGAGGGGCGTGTTCCGGCTCACGGCAGCGAATTGGCTCGACGTCATGGGCCACCGCCCGACCCGGGACCTGTGGGGTGTCGGCTCGAAGGTGTCGCAGCGCCTGGCCGCGCACGGCATCACGACGGTCGCCGAGCTGGCCGCCGCCGGGCCCGACGTGCTCGTGCCGGAGTTCGGACCGAGGATGGGGCCGTGGTACGGCCTGCTGGGACGCGGCGAGGGCGCGCGTGAGGTCGACGACACGCCGTGGGTGGCCCGAGGGCACAGCCGGGAGACGACGTTCCAGGAGGATCTCGTCGCGCCGGGGCAGGTCGACGAGGCGGTGCGCGAGCTGGTGGCCAACGTGCTGAAGGATGTCGCGGCCGAGGGCCGCCCAGTGGTCGGGCTCACGCTGAAGATCCGGTATGCGCCGTTCATCACGAAGACGACCGGCAAGAAGATCCCCGAGACGTCCGACCCCGAGGTGGTGCTCGCCGGCGCGCTCGAGCTCGCGAGTCGCATCGAACCCGGCCGCCCCATCCGGCTCCTCGGGCTCCGAGCCGAGATGGCCATGCCCAGCGACGCCCGCGACGGCCACACGCCGACCCGCAGCGGCTGGTGAGGTGCCGCGCGACCTCCCGCGCCGAGGGCGCCACGAGGCGCGACCCGGCTCAGCCCGGATACGACGAAGGCCGCCCCATGGGGCGGCCTTCGTTCCACGACGTGCGACAACGGCCGATGGTGGAGATGGGGGGAATTGAACCCCCGTCCATCGCTGTGATTCCACGCCTTCTCCGGGCGCATCCTGTGAGAGCGTTCTACTCGGCCCCGACCTTTGCCACAGGCACCTAGGTCGACGAGCCCAGCCCGATAAAGTCCCACACGTCGCTCAGGCGACGACGCGCAGCAAGTCCCCTAGATGACGCCAGCGACCGGGGCGGGAACACACCCGGGCTGACGGACTAACGCACTCGCTTAAGCAGCGAGGGCGAAGTCAGACTGCTTCTTATTGGCAGTTATTGGTTCGCAGAGATCGTTTACGAGATAACCCTGCATCCTCGGCCCGCTTCTCGTGGGTTCGCAGACGATGTCGAAACCGATCATCCCCATGTGACGCCGCCCGGTCGGGACCGGTTCGGCGGGCCGTTGTCGCACGCTGTGGAGTTTCCAATCACCGCACACCCGAAGGTCTGCGGCCTTACAGCTTACAACATACGCGCTGCCTCCGACATTCCGGGTCCTCGTCGCCCGGGTTGGCATCGGTCGGCCGACGTATGCTGAGGTCGGCCGGGCGCTGCCACGGCCGCCGGGCGTCGAGGTCGTCGTTCCGGCACCCGCATCCGAGAGGGGCACCATGCCGACCACGATCGCCGTCACCGGTCACGCCGAGGAGCGCATCGCCCCCGAACTCGCCGCCGTCTCCCTCTCGGTGGGCGGCTCAGGCGCGGCGCGCGACGACGTGGCCGCACGCACCGGCCAGGCGCACGAGCGACTGCTGGCCGAGGTACGGCGGCCGCCGACGCTGACCTTGAGGAAGCTGAGGAGCTGACTGTGCAGGAACCGACCGTCCCCACCCGTTCGAATGAGCACCCGTCGCAGGTGTGGTTCGTCGATGTCGACGGGGCGATCTCGCC
>NZ_WJSP02000291.1 GCF_009720255.1 Agromyces humi
CTCTGCGGTCATGTACGCGCCGCCGAGCGACTCGACGGCGTCGCCGAGGTCGAGCATCGCGTCGCGGGTGGCGCGCTCGTCGAGGGTGACGCCCGCGGGGATGCAGACGACCGACTTGCCGCCGCCGCGCGCGAGGCCGGCTGCGGAGTTCTTCATGGTCATCGCCTGCGAGAGGCGGAGGGCGTCGGCGAGCGCATCGGTCCAGTGGCCGTAGCGCCAGAGGCGGGCGCCGCCGAGGGCCTGGCCGAGTCGCGTCGAGTGCACGGCGACGACGATGGTGAGGCCCGATCGCGGGCCGCGGGTGATGAGCACCCGCTCGTGCTCGGGAGCCTCGGTGGGAAGTGCTGCGCTGACCTCGGCGACGGGCTTGGCCGGGGCGTGGGTGATCGTCATCGATCGTCTCCTTGTTCATCCGCTTCGTGGGCGGAACGGTGGTGGGCGCCTTCTGAGCGCCGCTCACCTCAAGGGTACCGCCGTCGCGGGCGGGCGGATGCCGCGGCATCCGTCACCGCGCGCTCCTGCTCCCACGCCCACGCCCACGCCCACGCCGTGCATCTTCCTGCGGATATACGATCCGGCGCGCCGCCGTCGCTCTGAAGGACCCGGGGCGCCGGATCGTATATCCGCCATTCGGTACACGCCGGCGGACTGGGCCGGACGAGGCCGGGCCGGAGGGGACGGCAGGCAGGCACGGCGGGCGGATGCCGCGGCATCCGTCACCCGCCCGACTCAGTGGAAGAAGTGCCGCTCGCCCGTGAAGTACATCGTGACGCCCGACGCGCGGGCCGCCTCGACGACCTCCTCGTCGCGCACGGAGCCGCCCGGCTGCACCACCGCGCGCACACCGGCGTCGAGCAGGATCTGCAGCCCGTCGGCGAAGGGGAAGAAGGCGTCGGATGCCGCGACCGATCCCGCGGCGCGCTCCCCCGCCCGCTCGACCGCGAGCCTGCAGGAGTCGACGCGGTTGACCTGGCCCATGCCGACGCCGACCGATGCTCCGTCCGAGGCGAGGAGGATCGCGTTGGACTTCACCGCGCGGCAGGCCCGCCACGCGAACTCGAGGTCGGCGAGCGTGGCGTCGTCGGCGGGCTCGCCCGCGGCGAGCGTCCACTCCGACGCGGGCGCGAAGTGCCGGTCGGCCTGCTGCAGCAGCATCCCGCCCGAGACCTGCCGCAGCTCCACCGCGGTGGGCGTGAACCCCTCGGGCAGCGTGAGCAGGCGGATGTTCTTCTTCTGCGTCAGCAGCTCGAGCGCCTCGCCCTCGAACGCGGGCGCGATGAGGACCTCCGTGAAGATGCCCGACACGGTCTCGGCCATCTCGCGGGTGACGATGCGGTTCGCCGCGATCACGCCGCCGTACGCCGACACCGGGTCGCACGCGTGGGCGCGCCGGTGGGCATCGGCGATGGGATCGGATGCCCCGCCCGACGCCACGGCGATGCCGCAGGGGTTCGCGTGCTTGATGATCGCCACGGCGGGCTCGTCGAAGTCGAACGCGGCCCGCACCGCGGCATCCGCGTCGACGTAGTTGTTGTACGACATCTCCTTGCCGTGCAGCTGCACGGCCTGCGCGATGCCCGGCCGGCCGCCCTGCGACGCGTAGAGCGCCGCACGCTGGTGCGAGTTCTCGCCGTAGCGGAGGTCGGCGTCCTTCGTCCAGCTGCCGGCGACCCAGGCGGGGAAGGGCGATTCCTCGACGGGCTGGTCGGGCGCGACGACGCTGCCGATCCACGACGCGACCGCGATGTCGTAGGAGGCCGTGTGCCGGAACGCCTCGCGTGCGAGGGCGGTGCGCTGCGCGAGCGTGGTGCCGCCGGCCTGCACGGCGGCGACGATCTCGTCGTACCGGTCGGGCGACACCACCACGGCGACGTTCGCGTGGTTCTTCGCCGACGCGCGCACCATCGCGGGCCCGCCGATGTCGATCTGCTCGACCACGGCGTCGGGCTCTGCACCGGCGGCGACCGTCTCGGCGAACGGGTAGAGGTTCACGACGACGAGCTCGAACGGCTCGATGGCGAGCGCCGCGAGCTCGGTCTCGTGGTGCTCGAGGCGCAGGTCCGCGAGGAGGCCCGAGTGCACGGCCGGATGCAGCGTCCGCACCCGCCCATCGAGGTGCTCGGGGTAGCCGGTCACGTCGGCGACCTGCGTGACCGGCAGGCCCGCGTCGGCGATGGCCTTGGAGGTGCCGCCGGTGGATACGATCTCGACGCCCGCGGCCACGAGGGCGCCCGCGAGCTCGACGAGCCCGCGCTTATCGCTCACGGCGATCAGCGCGCGGCGCACGGGGACGACGTCGCGGTGGCGGTAGAGGCCCGGGTCGATGCTGGCTCCGCTCATGATGCGGCGAGCTCCTTCAGGTCGAGGTGCGAATTGGCGATGTCGAGCACGGCCTGGATGAGCAGGCGCCGTTCGACGGGCTTGATGCGGTCGTGGAGGGTCGACTCGGTGTCGCCGGGCAGCACCGGCACGCGCTCCTGCGCGATGATGGGGCCGCCGTCGACCGAGTTGTCGACGACGATGAGGCTGGCGCCCGTCTGGTCGACCCCCGCGGCGAGCGCGTCGCGCACGCCGTGGGCGCCCGGGAACTCGGGCAGGTAGGCCGGGTGCGTGTTGATGAGGTGGGGCGAGAACGCGTCGACCACGCCCGCCGGGACGAGGCGCATGAGCCCCGAGAGGATCACGAGGTCGGGCTCCCACTGGCGCACCTGCTCGATGAGCGCCTCACCCCACGCCTCGCGGTCGGGATACGCCGTGTACGGCACGGTGAAGGTCGGGATGCCGAACTCCTCGCCGAGCAGGAGCCCGTCGGCCTCGCGGTCGGCGCCGATGGCGACGACCCGCGCCGGGAACTCGGCGTCTTCTGAGGCCTCGAGGAGGGCACGGAGGTTCGAGCCAGTGCCCGAGATGAGCACGACGAGCTTCAGCACCCCTCGAGCCTACCCGCTGCTCGGATGCGCACCGCGCGAGGCATCCGTCGCTCAGCGATCGCTGCCGGGCGCCGCCCGGCGCCGTCGGGAGCTGATCAGACGCCGATCAGACCCCGCCGTCGATCGACCGCGGGATCGCCAGTTCGTCGTCGGGGACCAGCACCTCGGTCTCGCGATTGAGCGACTCGCCCCGGAACAACGGCTTCGCCTCGCCGAAGAACGACCACACCACCATCAGGACGGCCCCCAGCAGCAGCGACCCGACCCCGACGACGAAGACGCCGCCGACGCCGAGCAGCACCGTGTAGCCGTAGTCGGGATCGAGCATGTCGACCGCCGAGTACACGAACGCCCCGGCGAGCAGCAGCGCACCCAGGAGCGGGAACACGAGCCGGTACCAGAAGTTGCGCCACGACTCGAGGAGGGTGGCGCGGAAGTACCAGACGCAGGCGAACCCCGTGATGGCGTAGTAGAAGGCGATCGCCAGGCCGAGCGAGAGCACCGTGTCCTGGAGGATGTTGTCGCTGATGAGGGTCATGCCGACGTAGAACACGATCGCCACGAAGCCCATGAGGAGCGTCGAGAACGACGGGGTCCGGTATCGCGGATGCACCGTGGCGAAGCGCTTCGGCAGCGCCTTGTACACCGCCATCGCGAGGGTGCCGCGGGCGGTCGGGAGGATCGTCGTCTGCGTCGACGAGACCGCGGAGATCATCACGGCGACCACGAGCAGCCAGGCCCACGGTCCGAACAGGGCGTCCTTCAGCGCGAAGAAGACGTCGTCGGCGTTGCCCTCGTTGCCGAGCCCCAGCCCGGCCTCGCCGAGCCCCGCATAGGACATCGCCGCGACGGTGACGCCGACGTAGGTCACGAGCAGGATCAGCGTGGTGAGCACGGCTGCGCGACCCGGGATGCGCTTCGGGTCCTTCGTCTCCTCGTTCAGCGCCAGGCAGGTGTCCCAGCCCCAGTAGATGAAGAGCGCCAGCAGCACGGATTCGACGAATGCGTCGAACGACCCGAAGGCGAACGGGTCGAACCAGCTCAGCTGCGGCGTCGTCGAGCCCTCGGGCGCCGTGCCGTCGATGACGCTCCACACGGCGAACACCACGAACAGCGCCAGCGCGAGGTATTGCACGCCGAGCAGCACGTTCTGCATCCGCTCGCCGATCTCGAGCCCGCGCCAGCTGATCCAGCTCATCAACGCGATGAACACCACGCCGGTGAGCGTCACGACGAACACGTTCTCGGCCAGGTCGGGCGCCACGAGCAGCCAGAAGTAGATGCCGCCGATCTGGGCGAGGTTGGCGAGCACGACCGTGCCGGCCACCGCGACGCCCCAGCCGCCCATCCAGCCGACCCACGGGCCGAACGCCTTGGTGGCCCAAGTGAACGTGGTGCCGCAGTCGGGCACGTCGTGGTTCAGCTCGCGGTAGGCGAACGCGATGAGGAGCATCGGCACGAACGCGATGATGAACGCGATGGGCGCCTGCTCGCCGACCGTGAGCACCACGAATCCGAGCGTCGCCGCAAGCGAGTAGACGGGTGCCGTGGAGGCGAGCCCGATGACCGTGGATCCCCAGAGGCCGAGTGTCCCGGCCGCGAGGCCCTTGCCCTGGCCGGGCGCCGCGATGGGCGCCTCCTGCGGGTTCGAAGCCGACATCCGGAACTCCTTCGTCACGACGTCACGTCGTCACGCACGCTAGCAGCGGCCGCAGACCGGCCGCGCCCGTCAGCGCTCGAACGCGCCAACCCGTACGGTGTCGTGGCCGGTTCCGGACGCATCGCCCTCGACGCTCCCGCGGACCCGGAGTCGCGCGGCGTATCCGCCGAGCAGCGCGCCGATGACGCCCAGCAGGAGGGTGATGAAC
>NZ_WJSP02000292.1 GCF_009720255.1 Agromyces humi
TGTCGGGGGCGCCCGTGCCGGAACGTCAGTCCGCGTCGCCGCCGAGGGTGCGCTGCGCGGCGACGTCCTGGTGCGCCAGTCGCCGCAGGGCGAGCAGCACGGGCTCGTACAGGGCCGTGCCGAGCACGGTGTACTCGACGGCCGCGTGCGGTTCGGACGGCATCTGCTCGAGGTCGAACTCCGCGAGCTCCCGAAGCCGGCGGCCGTATTCGAGCAGTCGCGGCTCGCTCAGCGGCATCCCCGCGTCCTCGGTCGCGGTGAGGGCCGCCTCGAGCTGGGCGACCGCCGCGAACCTGGGATCGTAGACCTGTCCGAGCGCTTCGAGGGCGGCGCGCGCGCGCGGATACGGGTCGGGGTCGTCGACGGAGGCCGCCTCCACGACCGGCGGCAGCGCACTCACCGCGCTGCCGAGCGTCTGGTACAGGTCGTCGCCGGGGTCGTCGATGAGCCCGAGGATCGTGCGTGCCTGCTGCACGCTGAGCCCGACGGGGCCGGTCAGGGCGCGGATGACGCGGAGCCGGCGCACGTGCCCGTCGTCGTACGCGGCCTGGGTCGCCGAGGTGGCCAACCCCGGTTGGAGGAGGCCCTCGCGCAGGTAGAACTTGATGGTCGCGACGGGGAGGCCCGACGCTCCGGCGAGTTCGGAGATGCGCATGCCGACTCCTTGCGTTGGATAGTGCGACTCTCTAGTATTGGAGAGCGTCACTATCCAATCATGCGCCACTCAGGAAGGATCACGACATGCCGGACCCCGCCGACCTCATCCTCATCGGCATCCTGCTGCTCGCGCTCGTCACCGTCGAGAGCGGCGGCTACTTCCTCACCCGCGTGGTGCGCGGCCACGTGCCCGCAAACCGCCTGCAGGGCAACTTCTACCGCGCCGGCCACGCCCATGCGGCCGTGCTGCTCGTGCTCTCGATGGTGATCCTCTCGGTGATCTCGTACGCCGCACTCGACGGGTTCTGGATGCAGCTCGCACGTCTCGGCGTGCCCATCGCGGCGATCCTCATGCCCGCGGGCTTCTTCCTCTCGGTGCTCGGCCGTGATCCCCATCGGCCGAACCGGCTCATCGTGCTGCTCTGGCTGGGCGTCGTCTCGCTGACCGCCGCGCTCGTCACCGCCGGGATCGGGCTGATCGCCGGGGGCGTGGCGGCGCTTTGACTGACCGTCGCCGGGCTCGACGCACGGATGCCGCGAGCGCCGCCGCGCTCGGCGCACATGTGCCCTCTTCGGGGGGTGATGGAACCTGAGCAACACTCGTATTCTGGCGCCGTCAATTGTTGCGACGCGATACCCGAACGGCGTCCGCGAGGGCGCCGAACCCGACTCGAGCGCACACTTCGACTCACCTGCGCTCACGAGGATGTGAGGAGCCCCCCGATGACCACCCGACTCACCACCCGACGCACGATCGGGGCCGTCCTGCTGCTCGCCGGCGGCGCCGTGCTGTTCAGCGCCGCGCCAGCGTACGCCGCTCCGCCCGCCGGCCTGCTCTGCCCACCGCTCGACTCCGGCAGGATCGACGTCCCCGACGACCCCGAGGCCACCTCGATCACCATCACGGTCGACGATGGATTCGTCATCACCGAGGTCTGCGTCAAGGCCGGCGCGGGGCCGTCCGGTGGCGGCGCCGTGATCATCCCGGTCGATCCGCCCTCGCAGACCTACACCTTCGAGCACCCGACCGGCAAGGGGATCAGCCACTACTCGTACTCGTTCGAGCCGGTGACGACCCCGACCCCCTCGGCGCCACCGACGGAGACGAGCCCGGCCATCGTGCCGATCGACTCGACCTCGTCCGGGGGCGGCGGTGGACTCGATGGCGGCTGGATCCTCATCACGGGCCTCGGTGCGCTGGCGCTCGGATCTGCCGTCGTGGGTGAGCGTGTGGCCGTCCGGCGACGCCAGATCGCCTGACAACGGCGGTCGGCGGGATCTGCGGCACGTCAGCGGACCCCGCCGCCGGACCCGAACCAAGGGCGGATGCCGCGGCGCGACGCGGCGGCATCCGCTCGACCATCGCACCGCGTCGCATGCGGGCGGTAACGTCGGCGCATGGCCATTCCCCAGCGCTTCTCCCTCGTGACCCTCGGCGTCTACGACGTCGACGCGGCCACCGCGTTCTACCGTCGGCTGGGATGGCGCCAGTCGACGCACTCGGCCGACGGCATCACGTTCTTCCGCACGCCAGGGCCGATCATCGCCCTCTGGACGAGCCCCCAGCTCGCGGTCGACGGCGGCCTCGCGACCGAGGCCGACGCGCCCTCGGCGCCCGGGTTCCGGGGCGTCTCGCTGTCGATCAACCTCGACAGCCGCGACGAGGTCGACGTGGCGCTCGACGAGTGGCTGGCGGCAGGCGGCGAGGTCTCCAAGCCCGCCGAGGCGACGGAGTGGGGTGGCTACAGCGGCTACGGTCGCGACCCCGACGGCAACCTGTGGGAATTCGCGCACAACCCGTTCTGGCCGCTCGACGACCACGGCATGCCGCAGCTCGACGGCGGTGAGGTCGAGTGACGGGGCGTCGCTCGCCGGAGGATGTCACCCGGTCAGGGGCACCTTCGAACCGCACCTAGACTGGAATCCGTGAATTCCGAGGAAACCGTCGACGTCGTGCTGATCGGCGGGGGCATCATGAGCGCGACGCTCGGCTCCCTGATCTCCCAGCTGGAACCCGACTGGAGTATCCGCGTCTACGAGCGCCTCGGCGAGGTCGCACAGGAGTCCTCGAACGCCTGGAACAACGCCGGCACCGGCCATGCCGCGCTCTGCGAGCTGAACTACATGCCCGAGGGCGCCGACGGAAGCGTCGACGCGAGCAAGGCCGTGTCGATCAACGAGCAGTTCCAGATCAGCCGCCAGTACTGGGCCCACCTCGTCTCGACCGGCGCGCTCCCAGAGCCGCACAACTTCATCAACTCCACGCCGCACATGACGTTCGTCAAGGGCGCGGCGAACATCGACTACCTCCGCCGCCGGGTCGACGCGCTGAAGGACCAGCCGCTCTTCCCCGACATGGAGTACACCGAGGACCTCGAGCGCATCGCCGAGTGGACCCCGCTCCTCGCCAAGAAGCGCAACCCGAAGCAGAAGGTGGCGGCGACGCGCATCGCCGCCGGCACCGACGTCGACTTCGGCGCCCTCACGAAGTTCCTCTTCGATGACATCTCGCGTCGCGGGGCGTCCATCCAGACCAACCACCAGGTCACCTGGCTCAAGCGCCAGAAGGACGGCACGTGGAAGCTCCGCGTGCGGCACACGGTGGGCCAGACGCCGAAGACCGTGAACGCCAGGTTCGTGTTCGTGGGCGCCGGCGGCGGCGCCCTCGCACTGCTGCAGCACTCCGGCATCGAGGAGATCAAGGGCTTCGGTGGGTTCCCCATCTCGGGCCAGTTCCTGCGCACCACGAACCCGAAGGTCGTGGCCCAGCATCAGGCCAAGGTCTACGGCAAGGCCGCCGTGGGCGCGCCGCCCATGTCGGTGCCGCACCTCGACACCCGCGTGGTCGACGGCGAGACGGCGCTGCTGTTCGGCCCGTACGCCGGCTTCACGCCGAAGTTCCTGAAGACGAGCACCTGGTTCGATCTCCCGTTCTCGATCCGCCTGCACAATCTCGGGCCGATGCTCCAGGTCGGGCTCAAGAACTTCGACCTCGTGAAGTACCTGGTCTCCGAGCTGCTCGCCTCCCGGTCGAAGAAGATGGCCGCCCTGCGGGAATTCATGCCCACGGCGAAGGATGCCGACTGGGAGCTCATCACCGCCGGGCAGCGCGTGCAGGTGATGAAGAAGGACCCGAAGCAGGGCGGCATCCTGCAGTTCGGCACCGAGATCATCACCGGCGCGGATGGCACGATCGCCGGCCTGCTCGGCGCGTCGCCGGGTGCCTCCACCGCCGCGCCGATCATGCTCGACGTGCTCTCGCGGTGCTTCCCCGCACGCATGGAGGCATGGGAGCCCAAGCTCCGCGAGATGATCCCGAGCTACGGCACGAAGCTCTCGAGCGATCCTGCGGCCGCCGAGGCATCGCTCGCCGAGACGGCGAAGGTGCTCGACCTCACCGCCTAGTCGCGGCGTGATCGCGCTTGCCATGATCTGGCGGGGTCTGTTATCGTCGACCCCGCTATGAAGTGAGCACATCCCATCGTCCCGCGCCTGAGGCGCCGTAGACACCGGGTGTGCACGCTCAGCTGATCGCGACAGTGTCGCGCGCGCACCCTTCGTGACGGCGAATGCCCGGCGGGACCTCCTCTCCGCTCCCGGGTCGACGCCCGCGTCGTCGTGCCGCGTGTGCGGCGGTCGGTGCATCGTCCGCGCGCGCCCGCCATCGGCGGCGTCGCGCGTCGACCCGGGAGCCTTCGCGAACGGAAGTTCCGCATGGCTGTACACCTCTCACACTCCCTCCACCTGCACGCCGACGGGCTCTCCGCGTCCTACGGCGGCCGTCGCGTCTTCACCGACCTGGGATTCGCCGTCGCACCCGGGCAGCGTCTCGGCCTGATCGGCGAGAACGGGGTCGGCAAGTCGACGCTGCTCCGGCTCATCGCCCCCGTCGACGGGCGATCGGATGCCGCATCCGCTGCGCTCGAGGACGCCGATGTCTCCGGACGGCTCACCCGGCCCGTCCGCACGGGGCTGCTCCGACAGGAGCTGCCGTTCCGCCCCGACCAGCGCCTGCGCGACGTGATCGAGGCCGCCCTCGCCGAGGTGCGCGCGATGGAACGCGAACTCGACGACGCGGCGGTGGCGCTCGCCGACTCCGGTGCGCCAGAGGCGGCGGCCGTCGCGGCATCCGCCCG
>NZ_WJSP02000293.1 GCF_009720255.1 Agromyces humi
CGGCCTGCCGAGGTCGGCCCGTACCGGGTGCAGGCCGAGATCCAGGCGGTGCACGCGCGGGCGCGGACCGCCGACGACACCGACTGGCCGGCGATCGTGGCGTGGTACGACGCCCTCCTCGCGGCGACGCCGTCCCCGGTCATCGAGCTCAACCGCGCCGTCGCGCATGGCCTGGCCGGCCACGTCGAGCAGGCGCTCGACGAACTCGGCGAGCTCGAGGCATCCGGTCGACTGCAGGGCTACCACCTGCTGCCCGCGGCGCAGGCCGACCTGCTTCGCCGGAGCGGTCGGCCGGCTGAGGCGGCGGCGCACTACCGGGTTGCGATCGACCTCGCGCCGACTGCACCGGAGCGCCGCTTCCTCGCGCGACGGCTCACGGAGCTGGGCACGGCATGAGCGCGGCATCCACCGATCGGTGGATGCCCGAGTCGACCGCCCCACGGCTTCCGGCGCGGCCGTCGACGCGGCAGGCTCGGAGCATGGACACGACAGCGCCCGGACCGGGCACCAAGGCCGGCCGGTTGCCCTCGGGCACGGATGTCGCGGTGCGGATCCGCGGGCTCAGGAAGGTGTACGGCGGGGTCGCCGCCGTCGACGGCCTCGACCTCGACATCGCCCGCGGCGAGACCTTCGCGCTGCTCGGGCCGAACGGCGCCGGCAAGTCGACGACCGTGGAGATCCTCGAGGGCTACCGCCTCCGCACCGACGGCGAGGTACAGGTGCTCGGCGTCGACCCCGCACGCGGCGACCTCGACTGGAAGGCGCGGCTCGGCATCGTGCTGCAGTCGGCGACCGAGTCGGGAGTGCACACCGTGCGCGAGCAGCTCGCGCACTTCGCCGGCTTCTACCCCGACCCCCGCGACGTCGACGAGGTCATCGCCGCGGTCGGCCTCGAGGCGAAGGCCCGCACCCGCGTCTCGCGGCTGTCGGGCGGGCAGCGCCGCAGGGTCGACGTGGCGCTCGGCATCATCGGGCGGCCCGAGCTGCTGTTCCTCGACGAGCCGACCACCGGCTTCGACCCCGAGGCCCGCCGTGAGTTCTGGAAGCTCATCCGTTCGATGAAGGCCGAGGGCACCACGATCCTGCTCACCACCCACTACCTCGACGAGGCGGCGCAGCTCGGTGACCGTGCGGGCGTCATCCTTGGCGGACGACTCGTCGACGTCGGCCGTGTCGACGAGCTCGGCGGCGCGGAGGCGCGCGTCCCCATCGTGCGGTGGCGGGAGCCCGACGGCACGCCCCGCGAGGTGCGCACCGAGCGACCGGCTGAGCTCGTGGCCTCCGTCGTCGCCGAGCACGGCGGCGAGCCCGACGCCCTCGAGGTCATCCGTCCGAGCCTCGAGGACATCTACCTGCGACTGGTGCACGCGGCCGGCGCCGACGCGCACGACGACGAGGAGGCCCTCGCATGAGCGGCACGACGACCACCCCGACCACCGACGGTCGCTCGCCGGCACACGCGGAGGCACGCGGCATCCGCTCGCCCCGCACCCACGGCGGCCTCGGCAGGCCGGGCCTGCTGCGCCTCGGCACGTCCCGCATCGGCTACGAGACCAAGGGCTACTTCCGCTCGCCGGATGCCGTGTTCTTCACGTTCCTCTTCCCGCTGATCATGCTCGGCATCTTCACCGCCGCCTTCAGCGCCTCGGGCGACATCGTGCCCGGCCCGGGGATGGAGGGCATCTCGGTGGGCGCCTACTACCTGCCGGGGATGCTGGCCGCGGGCATGCTGCTGTCGGGCGTGCAGAACCTCGCCGTGGACATCGCCACCGAGAAGAGCGACGGCACCCTGAAGCGCCTCGGGGGCACCCCGCTCTCACCGGTCTCGTACTTCCTCGGCAAGATCGGCCAGGTCTTCGTGACCGCCGTCCTCCAGGCGGGCCTGCTCCTGCTCGTCGCCGGCACCCTGTTGGGCATCGCACTGCCCACCACGAGCGAGGCGTGGCTCACGTTCGCCTGGGTGTTCGTGCTCGGCGTCGCCACCTCGGCGCTCTGCGGCATCGCCCTCTCGGCGGTTCCCCGCAGTGGCAAGAGCGCGACCGCGGTCGTGATCCCCATCGTGCTCGTGCTGCAGTTCATCTCGGGCGTCTACCTGCAGTTCTCGCAGCTGCCCGAGTGGATGCAGAACATCGCGAGCATCTTCCCGCTGAAGTGGATGGCGCAGGGCATGCGCGCCGTGTTCCTCCCCGAGGACTTCGAGACCCTCGAGCAGCACGGCGCCTGGGACCTCGGATGGGTCGCCGTCGCCCTCCTCGCATGGCTCGTCATCGGACTCGTGGTGAGCCGGCTCACGTTCCGGTGGATCCGGCGCGACGCGTGAGGCCGGACGTGCGACGCGTGGAACCGGACGCCCGTCGGCGCCACCTGCCACCCGTCGCCCGCTCGTGAGAGGGTGACCTCATGTTCACCGTCCGATGGTGGGACCTCGCCGCGATCGTCGTCGCGAGCGTCACGGTCGTGCTGTCGCTCATCGACCCGCCATACGGGCCGCCCGACTGGGGCACTTGGGCGACCATCGGCGCGTTCCTCCTCGTCTGGTTCGCGTATGCGCGCCGATACGTGGAGGGCGCCAGCCTCGGGCACCACCTCGCCATCGCGTTCCTGTTCGCGTGCATCACCGCAGCGGGCACGGCCTTCGAGCCGTCGTTCGCGATCCTCCAGGCGTTCATCTACCCGTTCGTCTGGGTCACGGCGCCGGGCCTCAAGAGCGCCCTCGCGGCGAACATCATGGTGGCCGTCGGCATCGTCGTCGGCTACACCGTGCACGGAGGCCCCACCGGGATCGTCACCGGCTTCGGCGTCGCGATCCTGTCGGTCGGCTTCAGCATCGCCCTCGGCCTCTGGATCACGCGCATCGCGGAGGTCGGCGCGGAGCGGGCGCGACTCTTCGACGAGCTGCAGGCCGCACAGGGGCAGCTCGCCGCCATGCACCGCGACGCGGGCGTCACCGACGAGCGCGGGCGGCTCGCCCGCGAGATCCACGACACCATCGCGCAGAGCCTCACCGGCCTGGTCATGGTCGCGCAGCGCGCGGGCAACCGCCTCGAACCCGTCGAGGGCGAGCCGGCGGCATCCGTGCGCGGTGACATCGAACTCATGGAGCAGATGGCCCGCGAGGCGCTCACCGAGGCGCGGGGGCTCGTCGCGTCGCTCACGCCCGTCGGCGCCGACGCCGGCCTCGCCGACGCGCTGGTGCGGCTCGCGACGTCGTTCCAGCGCGAGACCGGCGTGGTCGTCACGGTGACGGCGGATGCCTCGGGGCTCGACCGCGAGCTCGAGGTGGTGCTGCTCCGCTCCGCCCAGGAGGCGCTCGCTAACGTGCGCAAGCACGCGGGAGCCCGCCACGCCGCGATCTCGTTCGCGGCCGAAGGTGGCGACGTGGTGCTGACGGTGACCGACGACGGCATCGGCCCGGGCGACGCGCGACCCGGCGAGCGCGGCTTCGGGCTCGCCGGCATCCGCGACCGCGCCGCGCTGGTCGGCGGCTCGTTCGAGTTCGGCCCCGGCGCCGGCGGGGGCGCGCGGCTGCGCGTCGTCGTGCCGCGGTCGTCCCCCGCCGCCCAGACGGAGCCGACGACACGGCTGAACCCGACGACCCGCCCGAACCCGACCACGCCCATGGGAGGCGCCGCATGACCCGTCCCATCCGCATCGTCGTCGCCGACGACCACCCCATCGTGCGCGCCGGCATCGTCGGGCTGCTCGAGCAGGCGCAGGGCATCGAGGTCGTGGGCGAGGCGGCCGACGGGTCGGAGGCCGTCGAGCTCGCGGCATCCGAGCGCCCAGACCTCGTGCTCATGGACCTGCGGATGCCGGGCGTCGACGGCGCCAGCGCCACGGCGAGCATCGTCGCCGCCGGCGAGGGCACGCGCGTGCTCGTGCTCACCACGTACGAGACCGACGACCACATCCTCGCCGCGATCGAGGCCGGGGCGAGCGGCTACCTGCTCAAGGCGGCGCCGCAGGCCGAGATCCTCGCGGGCATCCGGGCCGTGGCCGCCGGCGAGACCGTGCTCGCCCCGTCGATCGCCGCGAAGCTGGTCTCACGGGTGCGGGCCGACGCGGCATCCGCTGCCCCGCCGGCCCTCTCGCCGCGCGAGCTCCAGGTGCTGACCCTCGTCGCCGACGGGTGCTCGAACCCCGAGATCGCGCGCGAGCTGTACATCGGCGAGGCCACGGTGAAGACGCACCTGCTGCACGTGTTCGAGAAGCTCGGGGTGAACGACCGCACCCGGGCGGTCACCCGGGCGATGGAGCTCGGCCTGCTCTGAGGCCGGGCTGGGGCGCCGTACCGGGTTCCGTCCCGGCGCGCAACGGTGTGACACACGCGACGCCCGGTCCTACGCTGAGCGGCGTGACAGCTCCCAGCGTCCGCGTGGCGATCCAGCGCACCCGCATCCTCCCGAAGTGGGTCAGGCGGGCGGATGCCGCGGCCGGCCGCGCCGTGAACCGGCGCCACACCCATCCCAACGTCGACCGCTTCTGGACGCAGCTCACGAGCTTCGCCGACAAGGGAGTGCTGTGGTGGACGCTCGCCGGCGTGCTGGCCGTGACGGGACGACGCCGCGCCGCCGTGCGCGGCCTGCTCTCCCTGCTCGGCGCCAGCGCCCTCACGAACCTCATCGCCAAGGAGGTGTTCGGCGGCGACCGACCGCTGCTGGCCGACGTGCCGATCGGCCGTCGCCTGCCGAAGCATCCGGCCACGCCGTCGTTCCCGTCGGGCCACTCCGCGAGCGCCGCGGCGTTCGCGGCCGGAGTCGCGCTCGAACGACCGGCGA
>NZ_WJSP02000294.1 GCF_009720255.1 Agromyces humi
CGCGGCATCCGCGCCGCCCGACGCCTCGGCCGCGGACCCGGCGGGCACCTCGCCTGTGGCGACCCGCGCCACCAGCTCGTCGACCATCTGCTGGCTGAACTGGCCCTTGCTGAGCTTGATGAGGCGCTTGATCGCAAGCCGGCTGACGGGCTTCAGCACGTCGGCGTCCTGCCCGGACTGCGCGAGCAGGTCGCGGAGGATCGGGCCGCCGACGGGGTGGGCGAGCCAGGTCTTGATGGAGTCGTCGCCGGTGAGGGTGGTGGGGGTGCTCATGCGGTGTTCCTTACTCTGCTTCGGGTTACCGGACATCGTTGTCCGGTATGTAAGGTAGCACCCGTGCCTGAAGGGAAGACGGGAATCCCGCGGCCGCCGTGCTCGAGCGGGTTCACGAGCTTCGCCAGCGTCTTCGACGGTGCGATGCCGACACAGACGGTGATGCGGCCGCGACGCGGGGTAGCTCGAGAGCGGCAAGACGCGCGGCCAGGCCCTCGAGGAGCTGTACCAGGCGGCATCCGTGACCCGGTACAACGCGCTCGCCGCACACCGGGTGCTCCGGGGGCGCACGCGCCGCGCCGGGGTGCCGCTCGCCTCGACCACGCGAGTCCGCTACCGCGCCAAGGGCGTCGTCGGCGTCATCACCCCATGGAACTACGCACTCAGCCTCGCCGCGATGGACGTCGTGCCCGCACTCGCGGCCGGCTGCGCGGTCGTCCAGAAGGCCGACGACCAGGGCGCGCTCACCATCCTCGCGCTGCGCCGGGCGTTCATCGACGCCGGGGTGCCCGAGGCGCTCTGGGCCGTGGTCGCCGGTCCCGCTGCCGAGGTCGGCGAGGCCCTCACCGACGAGGTGGACTACATCTGCTTCACCGGCTCCACCGCCACCGGCCGGCGCATCGCCGAGAAGGCCGGCCGCCGACTCGTCGGCGCATCGCTCGAGCTCGGCGGCAAGAACCCCATGATCGTGCTCGACGACGTCGACCCCGAGCAGGCCGCCGCGGATGCCGCGTACGGGTGCTTCTCCGCGATGGGCCAGCTCTGCGTGTCGATCGAGCGCATCTACGTGCATCGCCGCGTCGCCGGCCCCTTCACGAGCGCACTCGTCGAGCGGCTGCGCTCAGCACGTCTCGGATCCTCGCTCGACTTCTCGTCCGACTTCGGATCGCTGGCCAGCGCGGCCCAACTCGAGCGCATCCAGGGCCACCTCGACGACGCGCTCGCCAAGGGCGCGACGGTGCTGGTCGGCGGCCGGCCCCGTCCCGACGTCGGCCCGTGGTTCTTCGAGCCGACCGTGCTCACCGGCGTGACCCCCGAGATGCGCGTCCACGCCGAGGAGACCTTCGGCGCCGTCGCCTCGCTCTACCTCGTCGACTCGGAGGAGGAGGCCATCCTGGCGGCGAACGCGAGCGAGTACGGCCTGAACGCCTCGGTGCTCACCGGCTCACGCCGACGCGGCCAGCGCGTCGCCGACGCGCTCGAGGCCGGCAGCGTGAACATCAACGAGGGCTACCGCGGCACCTTCGGCTCGGTCGACGCGCCCATGGGGGGCATCAAGGCGTCGGGGCTGGGGCGGCGCAACGGACCCGAGGGCCTGCTGCGGTTCGTGGAGCCCGTGACGATCTCGGCGGCCACGGGACTGCTCACGCTGCCGCGCACCGGACGCGACTTCGACGTGCTCGCAGCCCCGTTCCTGCTGCTCGCCCGGGTGCTCCGCGCCGCGCGTCGACGCTGAGACGGGGCGACTGAGGGACGCCGCGGCTCAGGACGGGGCGCGGGGACGGCCTCGTGGCCGAGCGAGCTCAGGTCGCTTCGGTGTCGTAGGGCGCCGGTTCGTCGGCGCCGAGCGCCTCGCGCTTTCGCTTGTGCTGCAGGTAGGCGGAGTTCTCGTTCACCGCGGCGGCCGAGCGTGCGACCACCGGCTTGGCGGGCTCGGCGAACGGGTCGACGTCGGTCAGGGCCTCGCGGATGATGCGGCGCGGGTCGTACTGGCGCGGGTCGAGCTTCTTCCAGTCGACGTCGTCGAAGTCGGGACCCATCTCGTCGCGGACCCGCGTCTTGGCGCCGTCGGCCATGTCGCGGAGCGACCGCACCAGTCGGCCGAGCTGCGCGGCGTAGTGCGGCAGCCGTTCGGGCCCGAGCAGGAAGACGGCGATCACCCCGATGATGAGGAGCTTCTCGAACGTCAGACCGAACATCCATACAGGATAGTCGGCGGCGAGGCGTGCGAACGCCGTACGCCCTCGGCCCCTAGGCTTGGGGGTCGAGACATTTCACCGGGAGCCGCACGTGTCCGATCGAGACCTGAACTGGAAGTACGTCGACGAATCGGTCGTCGAGACCGACGCCGTCGCCAAGGCGCGCCAGCAGTCCCTCGAACTCGGCATCGAGCCGGTCTCACCTGCGGTGGGCGCCCAACTCGCGGTGATCGCCGCGGCCGCACGCGCTGAGTCCATCATCGAGGTCGGCACCGGCGTGGGCGTCTCGGGGCTCTGGATGCTGCAGACGGTGCGGGGCGCGATGCTCACCTCGATCGACACCGAGAACGAGTACCAGCAGCAGGCCAGGGAGCACTTCGCCGATGCGGGCATCGCGCCGGCACGGGTGCGGCTCATCGCCGGCCGCGCGAGCGAGGTGCTGCCGCGCATGAACGAGAGCTCCTACGACGTCGTCTTCGTCGACGCGGATGCCCCGTCGGTGATCGAGTACGTCGAGCACGGGCTGCGACTCGCCAAGCCCGGGGGCAGCGTGCTGGTCGCGCGCGCACTCTGGAAGGGGCGTGTGGCCGATCCTGCGCGACGCGACGACGCAGCCACCGCCTTCCGTGAGCTCATCGCCGAGCTCGCGGCCTCCTCCGCCGTAGCAACGGCCGTCTCCCCTGCGGGAGACGGCCTGTTGCAGATCGTGAAGCTGGGCGCCTGACTCAGGCGGGGTTCACGACGCCGCCGAGGACGTCGTAGAGCTCCTTGGCCTCAGCGTCGTTCACCGAGACGACGAGACGACCGCCACCCTCGAGTGGAACTCGAACGATGATGAGTCGACCCTCCTTCACAGCCTCCATAGGCCCGTCTCCGGTGCGTGGCTTCATGGCCGCCATTGAGCTACCCCTTTCGTGGCTGACCTTCCTATTATCGGCCATTCCGAGCGGTGCTGGGAAATCGCAGGGAGACTGTGGAGAACGCTTGCTGCACCGATGCATCCGCTCCGCGGCATCCGTCGACACCGATTCCCACGCTCATCAGGCCCGACGGGCATCGATCACGGCGGTGTCCAGTCGCGGCCGTCGACGCCCCAGCAGATGAGGAGCCACCCCACCTGGAGGGCGAGGAAGAGCACGACGAGGCTCCAGCGGTACCAACGGGCCCTCGGGAGCGCCAGCGCGCCGAGCAGCGGGAACAGCGGCGCGAGGATGCGGAACGTGCTCGACTGCGGGAAGAACACCGCCAGCAGGTAGAGGGCGTACGCGATCGACCAGAACCGGATGTCGGCGCCGAGGCGCGCAACGGCGGGCGACGCCAGGAACACCCCGAACGCCACGATGAGCCCGACCACCGCGATCGTGCCGAGCGGCTGACCCAGCCACCAGTCCCCCGACTGGAACCATGCCGTGAACGGCACGAGCTCGCGGTAGCCGATGTAGGCCGAACGCCACGCCAGCTCGGTGTCGGTGTACGCGTGCAGATCGCCCGTCGCCCACCACGCGACGCCGATCCACGCGAGTCCCGACAGCGCGGCGAACACGGCAGCGGATGCCGCGAGCACCCGATCGCGCACGGGGAAGGGTTCCCGACCGCGCCGGATCCAGCGCCACCCCCAGTGCAGCACGAGCGCGAGCGCGAACGCCAGGGCGCCGGGGCGCGTGAACGACCACGCGAGGACCACCGGGAACAGCCACGCGTAGCGTCGCTCCACGAGCAGCAGCAGCGCGAGCGCGAGCCAGAGGAAGCCGAGGGACTCCGCGTACCCGAACTGCATGATGGGCGAGACCGGCGCGACGCAGAACAGGACCACGGCGAACAGGGCCCGATCCGGCTCGAGGAACCGCGACATGAGCCGATGGAACACCAGTGCGGCGCCCAGCCCGGCCGCGACGGCGATGACGACGGACGCGACGTTCCACGGGATCGACAGCCAGGTGAGCACCGCGGTGAGCCCCGGGTACACCGGCAGGAACGCCCAGGCGTTCTCGCCGACATGGACGCCGTCGGGGTAGGGCAGGTCGCGCGGATACCCGCCGAGCGCGACGATCTGGTACCACCGGCCATCCCACAGGTTGGCGTACTCGAAGTACCCCGGACGCGCGCCGGTCCAGGCGTTCGGACCCTGCTCGTTCGCCAGCACGAGGACGAACGCCGTCGTCAGCGCACGCGCGGCGGCGTACACCAGCACGACCTTCCCCCACCAGGGCAGCAGCCGCCAGCGCACCCGCGGAGCGGCACGCGTCACCCGGAACGGATCCGGCTCGCGGGCCGACGGCGCGGACGCCGTGCGCTCGACCTCAGGCTCCACCGGTGAGCCATGCGCGCAGGGCGCGCTCGCAGGAGAGGATCTGGTCGGTCGGGACCCGCTCGTCGTCGGCGTGCGCCTTGAGCGGATCGCCGGGGCCGAAGTTCACGGCGGGGACGCCCAGGGCGCTGAAGCGCGCAACTGTCGATGAGCTCCTCGAACGTGGTGGGCACCTCGATGCCGACCTCGTCGAAGATCGCCGTGTTGTAGCCCATGAACTTGCCGTTGTTGTAGAGCGGGATGCCGAAGTACTTGCCGTC
>NZ_WJSP02000295.1 GCF_009720255.1 Agromyces humi
GCGGCGCCGTGTCGCGGAAGGCGCCGGCCGCGGCATCCGCTCGGATGGAGGCGATGCGCTCGAGCGAGACGTCGACCGCGTCGGCGAGGCGCACGTGGACGGCCATCGGGTCCTCGCCGTCGAACCCGCCGCTGACGAGCAGGGGCTCGTACCCGTGACCGCGCAGGAAGTCGACGAGCTGCGACTCGGGGATGCGGGCCAGCAGGGTCGGGTTGGCGATCTTGAAGCCGTTGAGGTGCAGGATCGGCAGCACCGCACCGTCGGTCTCGGGGTTGAGGAACGCGTGGCCGCGCCAGCTCGCCGCGAGCGGTCCGGTCTCGGCCTCGCCGTCGCCGATGACGCATGCGACGACCAGACCGGGGCGGTCGAGCGCGGCGCCGAAGGCGTGCATGAGCGAGTAGCCGAGCTCCCCGCCCTCGTTGATGGAGCCGGGCGTCTCGGGCGCCGCGTGCGACGGGATGCCGCCAGGGAACGAGAACTGCCGGAACAGCCGGTCGAGGCCGCCACGGTCGGCGCCGACCGCGGGGAACAGCTCGGAGTAGGTGCCGTCGAGCCAGGCGTTCGCGACCATGGCGGGGCCGCCGTGGCCGGGCCCGCACACGTAGAGCATGGGCGTGCCGCGCTCGACGATCGCGCGGTTGAGGTGTGCGTAGACGAGGCTCAGTCCCGGCGAGGTGCCCCAGTGGCCGAGCAGGCGCGGCTTGATGTCGCCGGATTCGAGCGGGCGCTTGAGCAGCGCGTTGCGCATGAGGTAGATCTGCCCGACGGTCAGGTAGTTCGCCGCGCGCCACCAGCGGTCGACGAGTTCGAGGGGCACGGATGCCGCGCCGCTCGCGTGCATCGTGTCCCCGTTCAGGTCGACCGCCTCCCGAGGGCGAGCAGCGACCACCCGTAGAGGATCGCGATGGCCCCGGTACCGGCGGCGAGGAGCGCGACGCCGAACGCGACGATCGACGTGAACAGGGAGGTGCGGAGGTAGGAGGCGGTGGCGGCCGTCTCGCGCAGCGGGTCGTCCTGGTCGAGTTCGGCGTAGGTCTGCCCGCCCGTCAACTCGAGGGTGTGCTTCTGGATGACCTCGGCCTGCGCCCATGCGCTCAGCGGGTCGGTGACCGGTGCTCCCTGCAGGAAGGCCGCGTCTTCCGCGACCGTGATGTTCTCCTCGGAGAGTTGGACCGTCACTCCGACCCAGGCCGCGATGCCGCCGATGACCATCAACGCGCCGACGATGATTCCCACGATCCCCGCGAAGCGGGAAGGTCCGCCGGCTCGACCGGGATGCTCCGCCGTGGTGCCGACCACGTCCTCAACCTGTTCGCCCATGACCTGTTCCCCCTTGCAGCTGGGCGCTTCCGCCCTCGCGTGCAGCGTATCGGCGGGGTCGGACGGACGGAAGGGCTTCGCCCCGCCGGTCGTCGCGCGGCACCGGCCGGCGGCATCCGTGCAGGTAGGGTCGAAGCGATGAGCGCCGTGCACCGTTCCCCGAGGCTGGGGCAGCGCGCGTGATCGACATCTTCACCGGGTTTGCGGTGATCGCCCTCGCCGTCTTCGTGGGCTGGCTCGCGGCCCGGGTCGGCGTGCTGGGGCCGGGCGCCCGCCCGGTGCTCGCGAAGCTCAACTTCAACGTGCTCGCGCCGTTCCTGCTGTTCTCGGTGCTCGCGACCGCCGACGTGCGGTCGCTGTTCTCGGCGCTCCTGCCGGTGTCGGCGCTCGCCGCGATCACGATGATGCTCGTCTTCGCGCTCGTGTCGCTCGCCGCCTGGCGCCGGGGCCTGCCGCGCACCGTGATCGGCTCGCTCGCGGCGGGGTACGTGAACGGCAACAACTTCGGCATCCCGATCGCGGTGTACATGCTCGGCGACGCGGCGTACTCGGCGCCGGTCGTGCTGCTGCAGCTGCTCCTCTTCGCGCCGCTCGCGCTCGCCGTGCTCGGCGCGACCGTCGAGGGGCGCACGTCGGCATGGGTGATCGTGCGTTCGACGCTGACGAACCCGATCATCGTGGGGTCCCTGCTCGGCGTCCTCGTGGCGGTGACGGGCATCGAGCTCCCGCCGATCGTGCTCGAGCCGATCGAGCTCATCGGCCACGCGGCCGTGCCGCTCATGCTCATCGCCTACGGCCTGTCGCTGCACGGCCAGCGCCTCGAGCTTATTGAAGAGCACGTACTGGGGGATGACACCGCCACGATGGCGGGCCTGCGCAGCGGCATCGAGGGGTACGCCCGGGCCGGCCTCGCGGAGCTCGGTGATCGCCTTGGCGTCGTCGGATGACTGGGGGTCATCCGACCCGCGTTCTCACCGTTCCCGAGTGAAGTTCGCGCGCACCGCCCCGAGCGCATCCGCGCCGACCTCGAGAAGCTCACCGGCAAGCGACGACGACCGTGTCGCCATCGGCGAGGCTCGCGGCATCCGTCGCCCCCACGATCGCGACGATCGACTTCTCACGCGCCAGGATCGCGGTGTGCGAGGTCGGCCCGCCGTCGACCGTGACGAGCCCGAGCACCTGGTCGAGGTCGAGGGTGGCGGTGTCGGCCGGGGCGAGGTCGCGGGCGACGAGCACGAACGGATGCCCCGGGTTGGGCACGCCCGGCGCCGGAAGCTTGAGCAGGTGCGCGATGACCCGCTGCGAGATGTCGTCGAGGTCGGCGGCGCGCTCCCCCATGTAGCCGCCCATGCCGGCGAGCAGGTCGCGGTAGGCGGCGAAGGACTCGTACACGGCGCGCTCGGCGGTCTTGCCGGTGGCGAGCAGCTTCGTGACCTCGTCGATCAGGCTCGGGTCCTCGGCCATCATGGCCTGCGCCTCGAGCACGTCCTTCGCTGCTCCGCCGGCCTTCGCCCCGCGGTTGGCGAGCTCGGCGGCGACGACCGAGAGCGACGCCCTCGCCCGCTCGCCCTCGCGCTCGGGGTCGAGGTGACTCGGCCGATCGACGGGCTCCGGCAACGCCTCGGCCATCCGCACGACCGGCCCGACCGCGACCCCCTGCCCGATCCCCGTGCCCTTGATCTCCATCATTCGCCCTCCCCGTTCGGATGCCCGGGCGACGGATGCCCCGCGCTATTCGTCGTGGTCGGTGCTGAGCAACTCCACGAGCTGGTCGAGCACGGCCGACTCGTCGCCGCCGTCGACGACGATCGTGACGTCGTCGCCATGGTCGATGCCCTGCGCGATGACGGCGAGGATGCTCGCCGCGTTGACGGGTGCGCCGCCGGCCTTCTGGATGGTGACCGCCGCTCCGGATGCGGCAGCGGCCTGCGTGAAGAGCTTCGCAGGCCGGGCGTGCAGGCCGTGGGTCGATCCGATTCGAACAGTGCGTTCCACCATGACTCCGGTCTCCGTCGCTGGCTTCCGTTCCCTCGTTCACCATAGCCCGGGGCCACCGCGGGGGGAACCGCGGCGCGCACCGTGCGCCGGTTCATGACGCCGCCCCAGCGAACTCGAGGGCGAGGTCGAGGGCGTCCTCGCCGTCGTGGGCGGCGGCCGCCTCCGAGGAGAGGATCGCGAACGGCACGGATGCCGCGGCCGCGCGCTCGCGCAGCTGGCCGATGCGGTCGACGAGGTGGGCGCCGACGAGGAGCACGTCCGCGTCGGCGAGCGCCGCGTCGAGCTGTGATTCGCTCGTCGCGTTCGCACGCACCTCGATTCCCCGGTTCGAGGCGGCCCGCCGGATGCGATGGGCGATGAAGGTGCTGGATGCGCCAGCGCCACAGACCACGATGATGCGCACCACCAAGCCTCCTCGCCCGGTTCTCGCCCGGTCCTCGTCGATCGTTCGGCCACGGCATCCCGCCGCGATGGATCGAGTCTGCCGACGGGCGCCCCGTGGGGGCCACTCGATTCGCTTCCGCACCCCCGGAAACAGATCGCGGATCGGGCCATCCGGGGCCAGGTCGGTGGTTGACTGGCTGCACCGCACGGCGTCGCGTGGCGCCGGTGAGACCCGGGAGCTGCAGTGGCCGAGAAGTGGGAGCGCCTCGTCGACGCGCTCGCCCATGCCGGGGCCTGGACGACGGCCGCCGAGCTCGCCGACCGGCTCGACGTCACGCCGCGCACCATCCGCAGCTACGCGGCACAGGCGAACACGGGCGGAACGGTCGTCGAGTCGGGCCCCGCGGGCTACCGGCTCGATCGCGCGGCGTGGGCCGGGAGGCGAACCTCCACGCGACGGGACTCGACGCCGGCGATGCGGGTGGCACGCGTCATCCGCTCGCTCATCGACGCGAGCGACGGCCTCGACGTCTACGAGACCGCCGCGGCGGCGCACGTGAGCGACTCGACGTTCGAGAGCGACCTGGGCCGGGTGCGCACGCGACTCGAGGGAACGGGCCTCACCCTCGTGCGGCACGGGCCGCGCATCGTCCTCGAGGGGCCCGAATCGGCGCGCCGACGCCTGCTCGGCGCGCTGTTCCGCGAGGAGTCGTCGCGCGGCATGCTCGAGCTCGACGCGTTGCGGGCCGCGTTCCCCGAGGTGTCCGACTTCCGCACCGCGCTCGTCGCCGGGCTCGCCGAGGCCGGGTATGCGCCCAACGAGTACGGACTGAACGACGTCCTGCTGCATGCCGCGATCGCGCTCGACCGGGTCGCCGCGGACCATCCGCTGGAGCCCGAGGAGCCCCAGGAGCCGACGACGTCGACGGCACGACCCGCCCCTGCCGACGGTAGCAATCGCGCCGAGCCCGGCGCCGCGACGGCCACCGGCCCCCTCGCCGACCTCGTGACGCGACTCGTCGGCGAGCACTTCGGCACCG
>NZ_WJSP02000296.1 GCF_009720255.1 Agromyces humi
CGCCGCGGCATCCGTTCGCGACGCGTCCTTGTAGGCGCCGACCACCCGTGCGACCACGCCGCCGTAGTCGAGCGCCGCCCAGGCGGTCACGCCGTCGCGGATCACGACCTTCGGGCTCGGCCGGAGCTCCTCGAGGCACTCGGCGCAGACCGATCGGTCTGGCGTGCCGCAACCGGCGCACGACACGGGCAGGAGCAGGCCGACCGCATCGAGCAGCGCGTCGCGGGCCAACGCCCGAGCACGGCGGAGCGAGTCGACGGCCACATTCCCAGCATGGGCGCCGCCCCCGGTCGCCCGTCGTGAATCGGCACTGCCGACGACGGTCGGATCGGCCGCCGCCCTCGGGAGGACGAGACGATCAGGGCAGCTGCGATGCGACGAAGCGGATGCCGCCCGCCCGCGCCTGCCAGCCGACACCGACCTGGACGTCGAGGTCGCCGGTCGCCGTGAGCACCCGGAGATCGGAGTTGCCGCCGTCGACCTGGATGCCCGCCTCGGGCCCGCCGCGTTCGCGCGAGATGCCGCCGAGCTCCTGGACGACGAGGCGGGTCGCCCCGTCGCTGAGGCCGGTGACCGAGGCGACGGTGCTCGAGTCGAGCCACGCGACGTCGAGCGGTGCGCCCGTCACATCGGCCAGGTTCAGGACCACCTGTCCGAGCCCCTGCTCGGAGGGCAGGCCGTCTTCGCCGCGTTCGATGGCGGCGACCACGAACCGGGTCCGACCTCCGTCGGCGAGGAGCGCGAGGAGCCGTGTCGAGTCGCGGGACACCTCGATCGACGCGATCGAGGAGCCGCTCCACGGCACGGCGACCTGGCCCGTCGTGCCGTCGGGCGCGAACCACACGAGCTGGTCGGGATGGTCGGCTGGCACGGACCACACGATGCCTTGGCCGTCGATGGCGGGCACGACGAGGTTGGGGCGCAGGTCGAGCGGCTTCGTCTCCTCGCCGGCGCGGACGAGGAACACCCCTTCGGGCGACCGCACCGCCGCGGATTCGGCGCCGCTCCCCACGGAGGCACCGAGGGGAAGCAGGGCGGCGACGGACTCCGAGATGCCGGGAATGGGGTCGATGGACTCCCCCGACGCCGCAAGGTAGCCGAACGTCTCGCCGTCGAAGACGACCGTGCGCGGGTCGACGCGCGGCGACTTCGACGGGCGCCGCGCCGGCTCGGGCACGTCGGGATCGACGCCGTTCAGCGTGAGGTCGACACGCGTGATGTTGCGCACGCCGATCAGGCTGGCGTCGAGCTGCGCCTGCATGCGTTGCACGGTGCCGAGATCGTCGAAGGCCGCGCCCGCGAGCGACACGCTCGCGACGCCGCCCTCGACGGGGACGGCGGCCGGCTCGAGCTGCACGCCCTCGGGGAATGCCGAGACGACGCCGGGGGCCAGCCAGTCGGCCGCGCCAGTCAACAGCCCCTGCACGATGGTCGTCTGCGCCGAGTCGCGCCCGGCATACCAGCGCACGTCGGGTACCAGGTAGCGACCCGTGGGGTCGAGGAAGTACAGCGTGTAGTCGCGGAACACCTGGGTGAACTCGACCTGGTCGATGAGGAGGCCCTGCGGCGCGCTGGAGATGCGCCACTCTCCGTCGACCTGCTCGAACCGGTAGTCGAACGGGATGGGTGTTCGGGACGCGGGCTCCTCGTACTGCCCGTTCTCCAGCAGCAGCGCCGCGGGGGTGGCTTCCACGCGCATGGCCGTCGGATCGACCACGTCCACGTCGCGTTCGGCGAGCACGTCGACGGTCGCACCCGCCCCCGGATCCCACTCATCGGCGAATGCATCCGTCAGGTACTCGCGTGCGATCTGGTAGTTCTCACGCGGGCTCTGGGCCGCGTTGAGGAACCCGTCGAGGATCTGCGCCTGGCTCGCGCCCTTCGTCGGCGGGTCGGCGAGGATGTCGAACTCGTTCGGGGCCTCGTCGACCACTGGGTTACCCGGCTGGACGGGACCCGAACTGGGAATGGAGGCGCATCCGGCCAGGGCGAGTGCTGCGACGAGCGCCCCCGATGCCGCCGCGAGGAGCCTGCTACGCACCGTGCACCTCCCTCGAACCCGTCTCGAGCGTGGGCACGGCGCCCATGGCTCCCGTCGGAGCCGGACCCGCGGCCCCCGCGTCGGCCGGTTCGAGCGGCAGCGGGGAGACCACCTCGGCACCGGGCACCCGCGGCAGCGTCAGCCGGAAGACCGTGCCCGCGCCGGGCCTCGACCACACGTCGAGGGTCCCGCCGTGGGCGACCGCGTCCTCCAACGAGATCGCAAGGCCGAGGCCGGTGCCGCCGATGGTCCTCATGCGGCTGGGATCGGCGCGCCAGAACCGGTCGAACACCCGCTCGGCCTCCTCCTCCGTCATGCCCATCCCATAGTCGCGCACCGACAGGGCGATGGCGGTCTCATTGCTGTCGACGGCGACGACGATGGGGCGACCCTCGCCGTGCTCGATCGCGTTCCCGAGCAGGTTCCGCACGATGCGCCGGATGCGTCGTGGGTCGACTTCAGCGTCCAGATGACCTCCCGGCGCCTCGAGGCGGAGCTCGGTGCCGTGCTCGAGGGCGAGCTGGTGCATCGACTCGATCGCGTCGCCCGCGAGGTGGACGAGGTTGGTCGGCTCGGTCGCGAGCGTGACGGACCCGGCGTCGTATCGGCTGATCTCGAGGAGGTCGGCGAGCAGCCGCTCGAACCGGTCGGTCTGCGTGTGCAGGAGCTCCACGGTGCGCGAGGTGGGGCCGGGGAAGTCCTCGCGCTGCCCGTACAGCACGTCGCCGGCGAGCCGGATGGTCGTCAGCGGCGTGCGCAGCTCGTGCGACACGTCGGAGACGAATCGCTGCTGCATGACCGAGAGCTCGGCCAGTTCCTTGATGCGCGCCTGCAGGCTGTCGGCCATGCCGTTGAAGGATGCCGCGAGCGTCGACAGCTCGTCCTCGCCGCTCTCGGGCATCCGCACGCCCAGGTCGCCGGCGGCGAGCCGTCGGCTGGTGGCCGCGGTGGCCCGGATCGGCTCGATGACGCCGCGCACGACGACGAGCGTGATCGCGCTGAGCAGAGCCAGGAGTGCGGCCGCGCCGACCATGCCGGTGATCTGCATGGACGAAAGGGTCTGCTCGGCATCCGCGAGGTCGAAGCCGAGGTACAGTTCGTACCGGCCGGCGTTGGAGGGCAGCTCCAGATCACTGCCGACGACGATGCCGGGGTCCGTGCCGCCGTCGGCGTTCGGCAACGCGACGGACTGCCAGTACTGCGTGTCGGGGTGATCCTGCACCTGGGCGCGGAGCTCGGGCGTGATGACCCCGGAGAGCCCCGGGCTCAGCCGATCGGACGGCGCGATGGCGTTCGCGTCCTGACCGGGCGCCCGGAAGATCCCGATGTCGCTGCTGCCCGACACGCTCGAGATCGTGCTGATGGCGTCGGCCATCGCCTTCTGGGTGGATGCCCGGTCCGAGGCGACCGATGAGTCGAGGATGCCCTGCGCGGCCGCCGTGGCGTTGTTCGATGCCTCGAGCACCGCTTCGCGATTCGCCTGGAAGAGGTTCGACGCCACGCTGAACGAGATGTAGAGGCCGATCACCAGGATCGCGAGGCTCGACAGCCCGAGGGTGATGATCACGGTGCGGAACTGCAGGGATCGGCGCCACAGCACCGAGAGGCGCCGCGGCACCTCGCGCCACGACGGTGCGGCGCGTGGGGACTGGGCGTCGGCCGCGGCCATGCGGCTCCTAGGTGGTCGCGCCGGCGCGGTAGCCGACCCCGCGCACGGTCATGACGATGCGCGGGTTGTCGGGGTCGTGCTCGACCTTCGCGCGCAACCGCTGCACGTGCACGTTCACCAGCCGCGTGTCGGCCTTGTAGTGGTAGCCCCACACCTGCTCGAGGAGCATCTCGCGCGTGAACACCTGCTGCGGCTTCGAGGCGAGGGTGAGCAGCAGGTCGAACTCGAGGGGCGTGAGGTTGATGCGCTGGTCGCCCCGGCGCACCTCGTGGCCCGCGGCGTCGATCGTCAGGTCGCCGACGCCCAGCGTCTCCACGACGGGGTCGGGCGCCGGACGGAGGCGGGTGCGGATGCGGGCGACGAGCTCCTTCGGGTTGAAGGGCTTGACCATGTAGTCGTCGGCGCCGGACTCGAGGCCCTTGACGACGTCGGCCGTGTCGGTCTTCGCGGTGAGCATGATGATCGGCGTGCCGGACTCGGCGCGGATGCGCGCGCAGACCTCGATGCCGTCCATGCCGGGCAGCATGAGGTCGAGCAGGACGAGGTCGGGGCGCGCGTCGCGGAAGGCGGCGAGCGCGCCGGTGCCGTCTGGGCAGAACACCGGGTCGAAGCCCTCGGTGCGCAGCACGATGCCGATCATCTCCGCGAGGGCCGTGTCGTCGTCGACGACGAGTACGCGTGGGGTCATCCGTCTGTTTCCGTCGGGGTCCGTGGGCGGACCGATGGCAGTGAAACCACTGTAGCCGCTGGAACCCGTGCGTCGTCCGGAAGCCGCCTGCACGGCGGCTGAACGCCATGCGGGTGCTCCCGGGCCGTGACTCCGGGCGATCCCCAGGCCCGCCCCGGCCTGCTGGAAGTGTGCGAGCATGGTGCACACCCCCGGAAGGACCCGATCGGCGGGTAGTCGCCGACCCGATGGAGGGGTCCGCCCGGTGGGGTGGTCCCCTTCGGCGCTTCACCGCGCATGAACGTGACGAGAAGAACTTGACCGGTCCGGCACTGCCG
>NZ_WJSP02000297.1 GCF_009720255.1 Agromyces humi
AGGGCGGCGAGCGCCAGAACGGCGACGCCGGCCGTAAGGCCGACTAGCAGGGCAAGCCAGCCCGCGAGCGCCAGCCCGAGCCCGACGCCGGCAAGGCGCAGGGCGACGGCCGCGGCCAGCAGAGCCAGGCGCAGGCCCAGGCCCGCGACGCACAGCAGCAGCAGCTCGACGGCGAGGGCGGCCGTCGCAACCGGTACCGCGACCGCAAGCGCCGCGGACAGGGGGCGACCGACGAGCTCGAGCCCGAGATCCTCGACGACGACGTGCTGATCCCCATCGCGGGCATCCTCGACGTCCTCGACAACTACGCGTTCGTGCGCACCACCGGCTACCTTCCCGGCCCGAGCGACGTCTACGTCTCGCTCGGCCAGGTGAAGAAGTACAACCTGCGCAAGGGCGACGCGGTCGTCGGCTCGATCAAGCAGCCGCGTGACGGCGAGTCGAACAGCCGCCAGAAGTACAACGCGCTCGTGAAGGTCGACTCGGTCAACGGGCAGACCCCCGAGGAGTCGGCGGCGCGCGTGGAGTTCCAGAAGCTCACGCCGCTCTACCCGCAGGACCGCCTCCGCCTCGAGACCGAGCCCACGAAGCTCACGCAGCGCATCATCGACCTGGTGGCGCCGATCGGCAAGGGCCAGCGCGGCCTCATCGTCGCGCCGCCGAAGGCCGGCAAGACGATTGTGCTCCAGCAGATCGCCAACGCGATCTCGATCAACAACCCCGAGGTCCACCTCATGGTCGTGCTCGTCGACGAGCGCCCCGAAGAGGTCACCGACATGCAGCGCACGGTGAAGGGCGAGGTCATCGCCTCCACCTTCGACCGTCCGGCCGAGGACCACACGACGGTCGCCGAGCTCGCCATCGAGCGCGCGAAGCGCCTCGTGGAGCTGGGCCACGACGTGGTCGTGCTGCTCGACTCGATCACCCGCCTGGGCCGCGCGTACAACCTCGCGGCACCGGCATCCGGTCGCATCCTCTCGGGCGGTGTCGACGCCTCGGCGCTCTACCCGCCGAAGCGCTTCTTCGGCGCGGCGCGAAACATCGAGAACGGCGGCTCGCTCACCATCCTCGCCACCGCGCTCGTCGAGACGGGCTCGAAGATGGACGAGGTGATCTTCGAGGAGTTCAAGGGCACCGGCAACTCCGAGCTGCGCCTCTCGCGCCAGCTCGCCGACAAGCGGATCTTCCCGGCCGTCGACGTGAACGCCTCGTCGACGCGTCGCGAGGAGATGCTGCTCTCGCCCGACGAGGTCAAGATCACCTGGAAGCTGCGTCGTGCCCTCGCGGGCCTCGACCAGCAGCCGGCGCTCGAGGCCGTGCTCGGCCGTCTCAAGGAGACGCAGTCGAACGTCGAGTTCCTCATGCTCATGCAGAAGTCGATGCCGGTCGCCAACGGCGCCGCTCACTCGCACGGGCACGAGACCGACCACCGGTAGGCCGCGTGTTCGAGTCCGTCCAGGCCATGCTCGCCGAGCACGGCGAGCTCCAGGAGGAGCTCGCCGACCCGGCGCTGCACGCCGACGCCGCGCGCGCCAAGAAGGTCAACCGCCGCTACGCCGAGCTCAGCCGCATCGTGGCCGCGCACACCGCGTGGCAGCAGGCGGGCGACGACCTCGAGGCGGCGCGTGAGCTGGCCAAGGAGGACGACGCGTTCGCCGAGGAGGTGCCGTCCCTCGAGGAGGGCCTCGCGCTGGCGCAGGAGAAGCTCCGGCGGCTCCTGATCCCGCGCGACCCCGACGACGGGCGTGACGTGATCATGGAGATCAAGGGCGGCGAGGGCGGCGCGGAGAGCGCCCTGTTCGCCGGCGACCTGCTGCGCATGTACATGCAGTACGCGCAGTCCAAGGGCTGGAAGATCGAGCTGCTCGACCAGAACGAGTCCGACCTCGGCGGCTACAAGGACGTGCAGGTCGCGATCAAGTCGAACGCGACGGACCCATCGCAGGGGGTGTGGGCGCACCTCAAGTACGAGGGCGGCGTGCACCGCGTGCAGCGGGTGCCGGTCACCGAGACGCAGGGTCGCATCCACACGTCGACGACGGGCGTGCTGGTCTTCCCCGAGGTGGACGAGCCCGAAGAGGTCGACATCAACCAGAACGACCTGAAGATCGACGTCTACCGGTCGTCGGGTCCCGGCGGCCAGTCGGTGAACACCACCGACTCCGCGGTGCGCATCACCCACCTGCCCACGGGGATCGTCGTGTCGATGCAGAACGAGAAGTCGCAGCTGCAGAACCGCGAGGCGGCGATGCGCGTGCTGCGCGCGCGTCTGCTGGCGCGCCAGCAGGAGGAGCAGGCGGCCGCGGCATCCGATGCCCGCAAGTCGCAGATCCGCTCCATGGACCGCTCGGAGCGCATCCGCACGTACAACTTCCCCGAGAACCGCATCGCCGATCACCGCACCGGCTACAAGGCGTACAACCTCGACCAGGTCATGAACGGCGCGCTCGACCCCCTCATCGAGTCGGCCGTCCAGGCCGACGAGGAGGCGCAGCTCGCCGGGCTCGGCGACGACTGACACCGATCGACGCGAGCGTGTCGAAGGGGCGGATGCTGCGGCATCCGCCCCTTCGTCGTCCACGACTCGACGAGCCGCGCCGATCGAGTCAGATGTGCCAGTCGTGCACGCCCCGTGCGGCGTCCGCCGTCGCGTGCGTGAGCGGCTTGAACGTCGCGGGGATGCCGACGACGAGCGAGTGGGCGGGGGCGTCCTTCGTGACCACGGCGTTGGCGCCGATGGCGCTCCACGCGCCGATCGTCACGTTGCCGAGCACCTTCGCCCCGGCGCCCACGGTGACGCCGTCCTCGAGGGTCGGATGCCGCTTCGCCCCGCGCGGCGTGCCCCGCGGCGCCTTCCCGCCCAGCGTGACGCCGTGGTAGAGCATCACGTCGTCGCCGACGATCGCCGTCTCGCCGATCACGACGCCCATGCCGTGGTCGATGAAGAAGCGACGGCCGATGTGCGCGCCGGGGTGGATCTCGACGCCCGTGAGGAAGCGCACGAACTGCGATCCGAGCCGCGCGGGCAGCCGGAACCCGCCCTCCCAGAGCCGGTGCATGAGCCGGTAGCCCCAGATGGCGTGCAGGCCCGAGTAGGCGAGGGCGACCTCGGTGGCGTTCCGCGAGGCCGGGTCGTGGGCGCGAGCGGTGGCGATGTCTTCCCTGAGGCTGGCGAGGATTCCCACCAGGTCAGTCAAGCAGACCTTCGTACAGGACCGTGGACAGGTAGCGCTCGCCGTAGCTCGCGACGATGACCACGATGGTCTTGCCGGCGTTCTCGGGCCGCTTGGCGAGCTCGACGGCCGCGTACACGGTGGCGCCGGACGAGATGCCGCCGAGGATGCCCTCCTCGATGCCGAGGCGACGTGCGGTGGCCACGGCCTGGTCGATGTTCACATCGATGATCTCGTCGTAGACCTCGCGGTCGAGGATCTCGGGCACGAAATTCGCGCCGATGCCCTGGATCTTGTGGGGGCCGGGCTGGCCGCCGTTGAGGATCGGCGACTCGGCGGGCTCGACGCCCACGATGCGCACCTCGGGCTTGCGCTCCTTGAGCACCTGCCCGACGCCGCTGATGGTGCCGCCCGTGCCGATGCCCGACACGAAGATATCGACGTCGCCGTCGGTGTCGTTCCAGACCTCCTCGGCCGTCGTGCGGCGGTGGATCTCGACATTGGCGACGTTCTCGAACTGCTTGGCGAGCACGGCGCCGGGCGTCTCCGCGGCGATCTGCTCGGCTCGGGCGACGGCGCCCTTCATGCCCTCTCCGCCGGGGGTGAGGACGAGTTCGGCACCGTAGGCGCGAAGGAGCGCGCGACGCTCCTTCGACATGGTCTCCGGCATGGCGATGACGACCCGGTAGCCGCGTGCGGCGCCGATCATGGCGAGCGCGATGCCCGTGTTGCCGCTCGTGCCCTCGACGATGGTGCCGCCGGGCTGCAGCTCGCCCGAGGCCTCGGCGGCGTCGACGATGCCGACGCCGAGGCGGTCCTTCACGCTCGCGGAGGGGTTGTAGAACTCGAGCTTCGCGAGCACGGTGGCCGCTGCGCCGTCGGTGACGCGGTTCAGTCGCACGAGCGGGGTGCGACCGAAGACCTCGGTGATGTTGTCGAAGACCTGGGCCATGGTGCTTCCTCTCGGGTGTGCGACTCGGGTGTCCGAGCGACGGCGGATGCCGCGGCTCAGCCTACGGCCGCGCCCGCGCCCGGTCACGTGCGTTACATTCCATTTCGTGGATGAACGGATGCCGGCGCGGGGCGCACGCGACGTGAGGACCGTGCGCGATGAGACGGCGGGGCGGCTCGCCGGGGCCGGCGTGCCCGATCCCGAGGTCGACGCCGACCTGCTGATCGGGCACGTGCTGGGGCTGTCGCGCGGCGGCGTGCAGGCCCCTGCATCACCTACCCACGGCAACACAGACGGCGGCCAGGCGCTTGCGGCATGCCGGCGCAGTCAGGTGGGATCGCAAAAACGTCGCCGCCACTCGCGCCTCGGCCGTAGATCCTTCCATCGTCCTTGGTGGTCGGATCGAACGGCTCGCTCGTCCAACCCTGGCTCTCCATCTCGGGCGCACTCGAGGCGATCATCGAGCGGCAGGAGGTCGTCGACACGACGCAAGGGCGCAGCCTGCTCTACGCCCGATGCCGCTGCGCCGCGTTCCCCCGAACGCGGCTCACGCACGACCGGAAGGCGCCTGGTCGCTCAGTTCGCCG
>NZ_WJSP02000298.1 GCF_009720255.1 Agromyces humi
GAGCGCCAGACCGATCGCGATGACCGCTTTCACACGACCCGGGAACGACTTGTGCGAGAACGGCGGGGCAATCACCACGAACGCGATCACGCGGACCGAGGCGAGCATCACTGCCTGGATCCACGGCGGCGTGCGGATGCCGCGTCACGGCGGCGCCCTTGCGGCCGATGTCGATCCAGCCGAGCCGAGCTCCTCGCGGTTCATGCTCGTCGTCCTCGTGGGCATCGTCGTGCGCGGCCAGCTCGTCGAGGAGCGGGGCGGTGAGGGCTCCGGTGAACGCGATGCTCGTGCGGCGGAGCACCAGGTCGGCGAGGTGCACGACACGCTCGTTGCGGAGCAGCCACGCGATCTCGCCGCGCGTGTACGACGGGTGGTGCGCGAGGGGCCGGTCCTCGAGGCCCTCGGTCTCCGCGAGGAGCACTTCGGCGCGCGTGCCGTAGCGCTCGAGCAGCTCGTCGGCGCGGGCGCGGCCCACCTCGTCGCCGTGCGCGGCGAGCCAGACCCGGCGTGCATCGTCGGTTTCGGGGTACCTCGCCCCGCCGCCGATGGCGAGGCCGCGCGTCGAGCGGGTGCGCTCGCGCCCGAGGAGGCCGAGGACCTCGTCGGAGAGGTGCTCGGCGAGTGCCCGGAACGTCGTCCACTTGCCTCCGACGAGCGACAGCACGGTCGTGCCAGGACGTGCCGCGGCCTCCGCCCGCTCGATGCGGTAGTCCCGGCTGACGAAGCCGGGCTGCGTCTCGTCGTGACGGGGCAGCGGACGCACGCCGGAGAAGCGGTAGACGATCTGCGAGCGATCGACGTGGACGTCTGGGAAAACGTGCGCGACGAGCTCGAAGAAGTAGTCGACCTCCTCCTCGGTGCACACGGCCGGCTCGCGCACGTCGTGCTCGAGGTCGGTGGTGCCGACCATGACCCGGCCCTTCAGCGGGTAGATCAGCACGATGCGGCCGTCCTCGTGCTCGAAGAAGATCTCGCGTCCGCCCGTCGCGGCCAGCAGCTCGTCGTTGTCGAGCACGATGTGCGAGCCCTTGGTGCCGCCCATGAAGGCGGTCGGACGGCCCAGGTCGGCGTTCGTGAGGTCGGTCCACGGTCCCGAGGTGTTCACGACGACGTCCGCGGCGATCGAGAACTCCGCGCCCGTGAGGCCGTCGCGCACGCGCAACCCGTCGGCGTCGAGCCCGACCGCCGCGAGGTGGTTCGCCGCCCGGGCGTGCGGGCCCGCGGCGAGCCCGTCGAAGAGCACGTCGAGGGCGAGGCGCTCGGGGTCGTGCATGCTCGCGTCGAAGTACGTGGCGGTGTACTTCACGCCGGGATTGAGCGCCGGCAGCTCGGCGAGGGAGCGACGGCGCCCGTGGAAGCGGTGGCGGGGCACGGCACCGCCGTCGCGGGAGAACGCGTCGTAGATGGTGAGGCCGGTCTTGATGAGGGCGGCGCCGCGCTCTGTGGGCTTGCCCTGCCGATGCGTGAGGAATCGCAGTGGCGCCGCGAGGATGCCCGAGAACGTCGAGAAGATCGGCACCGTCGTCTCGAGCGGCTTCACGTAGTGCGGCGCGATGCGGATCAGCCCGTTGCGCTCCTCGACGGACTCCTGCACGAGCCGGAACTCGCCGTTCTCGAGGTACCGGATGCCGCCGTGGATCATGTGCGAGGACGCCGACGACGCCCCCGACACGAAGTCGTCGCGCTCGACGAGCACGACGTCGACGCCCTGGAGGGCGAGGTCGCGGAACGTGGCGATGCCGTTGATGCCGCCGCCGATGATGAGCACGTCGGCGGACGGTCGGGCGCGGAGCGCCGCGACATCCGGTCGCGTGCCGTCGAAGCGGCCCTGCTCGTGGGGCTGCGGGATCGTGGGATGCGGAGACATCGCTGTCCTCTCGATGCGGGTGCGGGTGGCGCTCGGCCGCGTCGGCTTGCGTCGGCGGGCCGGGTGTGGATGAATACATCGTGAGCGCGAGCGCACGCTGTTGCAAGCCGCGTGAACATATGTGCAAGGGGCCAGATGACCGAGAACGAGCCACGCGGGAGCGCCGAGGGCGGCGACGCCGTGAACGGCAAGACCAGGGACGCACTGCGTGCGGCACACCTGTACTACATGCAGGACCTCACGATGGACGCCATCGCGCACGAGCTGCACACCTCGCGTTCCTCGGTCTCGCGCCTCCTCAGCCACGCGCGCGCCAGCGGGCTCGTGGAGATCTCCATCCACTCCCCGCTCGACCTGCCGAGCCGGATCGAACAGGAGATCCTGACGCGCCACGAGGTGCGCGCGCACGTCATCCCGGTGCCCGACCACGCGAGCGACGTGGATCGGCTCGATCGCGTCGCGCTCTCGGCTGCACGGATTCTCGGGCAGTACGTCGACTCGAACCAGGCCATCGGGGTGGCGTGGGGCTCGACGATGACCGCGATGAGCCGGCACCTCGTGCCGAAGGCCACCCACAACACCGAGATCGTGCAGCTGAACGGTGCCGGCAACGTGCGCACGACGGGCATCCTCTACGCGAGCGAGCTCCTGCGCCGCTTCGGCGACGCGTTCGGCGCACGGGTGCAGCAGTTCCCGGTGCCCGCGTTCTTCGACGATCCGGCCACGAAGCGGGCGTTCTGGAAGGAGCGCAGCACGCGCCGGCTCCTCGACCTGCAGGCCCGCCTCGACGTCGCGATCTTCGGCGTCGGCTCGCCGTTCGCCGAGGTGCCGAGCCATGTCTACCAGGGCGGCTACCTCGAGCGGGCCGACTACGAGGGGCTGAGCCGCGAGGGCGCCGTGGGCGACGTGGCCACCGTCTTCTACCGTGCCGACGGCACGAGCGAGGGCATCGCCCTGAACGAACGTGCGACCGGACCCGACTTCGCCGTGCTCCGGCGCGCACCGCGACGCATCTGCGTCGTGTCGGGCCGTGCCAAGCTCCCGAGCCTGCGCGGCGCGCTCGCCGCCGGACTCATCACCGACCTCATCGTCGACGAGGGCACCGCCCGGGCGCTCGTCGAGGCGTGACGCGATCGTGACACCCACGCCACGGCCGCCGGGTTAGCGTATGGATGCCGCACCGAGCGGCATGGCGGAAGGAGCGGCGTGGAGGCAGGCGACGACCCGATACCGCAGCGGTCCGACCCGACGCCGCACCGGTCCCGACCGCCCGTGGCCGCCATCGTGGCCGGCACGGCCGTCGCGCTCGCGCTCGGCGTCCTCGGACATCAGTGGATCTCGACCACCGCCTACGAGGAGGCGTGGAGCGCCCTGGCCTCGACCGAGGCCGAGCTGACCGAGACGATCGACGACTACGAGGCCGGGCTGGATCGCTCCGACGCCGTCGCCGCCCGGGCCGAGGCGCTCCGCACGGTCGTCGGCGGCGACCTCGTCTCCCCCGACCTCGTCGAGGCCCTGGGCGCCGAGACCGATGAGCTGACCGCGTCCCTCGACACGGCGCCCGCCGCGAGCGGCCCCCTCACCGGCCTCTTCGACGAACCGACGGAGTTCTCACCGGCCTGGGAGCGCTACGCCGATCTCGTCGCGATGGCCGAGGCGCTTCCCGAGCGCGCAGAAGCGCTCGAGACCTTCCAGCAGGCGGAAGCCGAGGTGCGACGGGCCCGCGAGACCGTCGCCGAGCGCGTCGACGCGGTGTTCGCGAATGCCAGGGAACGAGCCGACGCGGAGATCGCATCGCACCCCCTCGCCACGTACCGCACGGTGCTGGACGTGCGGCACCTCATCGACGGCAGCGGCGTCGACGGCCAGTCGAACAGCGCGACCGGGTTCACGCAGCTGGTCGACGCGGTCACCGCGCTCCGCGCATCGCAGGCCGCAGTCGAGGCGGCGCGCGCCGAGTATCCGCGCCGCGCGGAGATCGAGGACTTCGCCCGATCCATCTCGCAGGGCGTGACGCTCGACTTCGAGTGGGCGTACGAGGTGGCGGGCGTGCCGAGCGACGGCTGGTACGCCGGCACGGCGGAGTTCTGGCCGGAGGACGGCGGCTGGGGTCGCATCACCCTGACGTACAGCATCGACGACAGCTGGGACGACCGGAACGCCGAGGCGGTGGTCGTGCACGAGGTCGGCCACACGCAGGCGATCCGCCCGTCGTGCGCCCCCATCTTCGAGGGCGCCGAGTTCCGGCGCGATCACGAGATGTGGGCGACCGCGTGGGCGATCGGGATGGGCTACGACCTGCCCGGCGCGGGCATCGAGGCCTACGGCCGTCCCAGCGACGAGCAGATCGCCGCCGCAGCCCAGTGCCGTTGACCCGACGGCCGCCGTGCGGCGCCCGATGACGGGAATAACCGGGCTCCGCACGCGTTGACCTAGAATCGACACGACAAACGTGCTCCGGGGTCGGTGGAAATCCGAGCCGGCGGTGACAGTCCGCGAGCTGCGAGCGCGAGGCCGAGAGGCCCCGCACGAGTGGTTGAACCGGTGGAATTCCGGTACCGACGGTGAAAGTCCGGATGGGAGGCGGCACGTGTCGGCTGTGCCGTGCGCAGCCGATGGAGGCGGTGGTCGACACCGCGGCATCGCCGATGCATCCCCCGGAGCCCTCACGACAGGACACGGGATGACGACCGGCGAGCACACGATGGCGGATGCCGCAGCGATGCGCCGCGCCCTCGAACTCGCGACCCGTGGCCCGGCCCGCGGCGTCAACCCGCGCGTCGGCTGCGTCATCCTCTCGCCGCACGGCGACGTGCTCGCCGAGGGCTGGCATCGCGG
>NZ_WJSP02000299.1 GCF_009720255.1 Agromyces humi
TCGCACGCATCGTCGAGGACATCACCGAGCGGTTCGGAGGAGCACGATGACGGCAGGCGAGACACGCACGGTGATCCCGGTCGGCGGCGAGTCGGGATATCACGTCGTGGTCGGCCGGGGCGTGGCCGCGGAGCTCGGCGACGCGCTCGGCTCGGCGGTGCGCAAGGTCCTCATCGTGCACGCCCCCACGCTCGGCGCGCGGGCCGCGGCGCTGCGTGAAGAGCTCTCCGACCGCTTCGAGGTGCTGCTCGCCGAGGTGCCCGACGCCGAGGCCGGCAAGCGGGTCGAGGTCGCGGCGTTCTGCTGGCAGATCCTCGGACAGGCCGACTTCACCCGGAGCGACGCCGTCGTCGGGCTGGGGGGCGGTGCGATCACCGACCTCGCGGGCTTCGTGGCCGGCACCTGGCTTCGAGGCGTGCGCATCGTGCAGCTGCCCACCACCGTGCTCGGCATGGTCGACGCGGCCGTCGGCGGCAAGACGGGCATCAACACGAACGAGGGCAAGAACCTCGTCGGCGTCTTCCATGCACCCGCTGCGGTGCTGTGCGACCTCGAGCTGCTCGACACCCTGCCGCGCAACGAGATCCTCGCCGGATTCGCCGAGATCGTGAAGGCGGGGTTCATCCGCTATCCCGAGATCCTCGACCTCATCGAGGCCGATCCCGACCGGGCGACCGATCCGACGTCGCCCGAGTTCCGCCGCGTCGTCGAGCTCGCGATCCACATGAAGGCCGAGGTCGTCTCCGAGGACTTCACCGAGCAGGGGCTGCGCGAGATCCTCAACTACGGGCACACGCTGGGCCACGCCGTGGAGCACGCCGAGCGGTACCAATGGCGGCATGGTGCCGCCGTCTCGGTGGGGCTGGCATTCGCCGCTGAGCTCGGCCGCCTGTCCGGCCGGCTCTCCGATGAGGTGGCCGACCGGCACAAGCGCGTGCTCGACCTGCTCGGGCTCCCCACGAGCTATCCCGCCGGCCGCTGGAACACGCTCCTCGCCACCATGCAGCGCGACAAGAAGGCCCGGGCCGGGCAGCTCCGGTTCATCGTGCTCGACGACCTCGCGAAGCCGACGGTGATGCTCGCCCCCGACCAGTCGCTGCTGTTCGCGGCCTACCAGGAGATCGCCTCGTGACCGCTCGTCCGGCAGGTCCGCGAGGTCGGGCCGACGGATGCCGCGGCGCTAGAGTTTCGGCATGACGACGATCCTCGTGCTCAACGGACCGAACCTGGGTCGCCTCGGCACCCGCGAGCCCGAGGTGTACGGGAGCGAGACCCTCGCCGACATCGGCGCCGGGCTCGCGGCATCCGTGCCCGACGACGTCGAGCTCGACCTGCGGCAGACCGACGACGAAGCCGAGCTCATCGGGTGGATCCACGAGGCCGTCGACCGTCGCCTGCCCGTCGTGCTGAACCCGGCGGCGTTCACGCACTACAGCTACGCACTGCGCGATGCCGCCGCACAGCTCGCGCAGGCGGGCGTGCCCCTCGTCGAGGTCCACCTCTCGAACCCCCATTCGCGCGAGACGTTCCGCCACACGAGCGTCATCTCGGGCGTCGCGACCGGCGTCATCGCCGGATTCGGGGCCGACTCCTACCGGCTGGCGATCGACTGGGTCCTGCGGTCGCGCGACTGAGTCGACTACACTCGATCAGTCGCACGCGAAATGCCGCGCGCCCTCTGACTTCCCTCGATCGATCGGAAACACCTCCATGGCAAGCACCGCTGACATCAAGAACGGCGTCGTCCTCAACATCGACGGCCAGCTCTGGAGCGTCATCGAGTTCCAGCACGTCAAGCCCGGCAAGGGCGGCGCGTTCGTCCGCACCAAGCTGAAGAACGTCGTGACCGGCAAGGTGGTCGACCGCACGTACAACGCCGGCGCGAAGATCGACATCGAGAACGTCGACCGTCGTGACTTCACGTACCTCTACAACGACGGCGAGGGCTTCGTGTTCATGGACGCGACCGACTACGACCAGGTCACCGTGCCGGCGACCGTCGTCGGCGACGCCGCGAACTTCATGCTCGAGAACCAGGCCGTGACGATCGCGCTCAACAACGGCAACCCGCTCTACATCGACCTGCCCGCATCGGTGGTGCTCGAGATCACCTACACCGAGCCCGGCCTGCAGGGCGACCGCTCGACCGGCGGCACCAAGCCGGCCACGGTCGAGACCGGCTACGAGATCCAGGTGCCGCTCTTCCTCGAGACCGGCACGAAGGTCAAGGTCGACACCCGCACGGGCGACTACCTCGGCCGCGTGAACTAGTGAGCGCTCGTACGAAGGCGCGCAAGCGCGCCCTCGACATGCTGTACTCGGCCGACATGCGCCAGGTGCCCGTCGAGCAGGTGCTCGTGGTCGAGGCCGAGCGTGCCGTGAGCGAGCCCGAGCGACAGGCGTCGTGGCTCTACGCGCGCGAGATCGTCGACGGCATCGTCGACCACGGCGACGAGATCGACGAGCTCATCACGACCCACTCGCGCGGGTGGACGCTCGAGCGCATGCCCGCGGTCGACCGGGCACTGCTGCGCATCGGCGCATGGGAGATCCTCTACAACGACGAGGTGCCCGACGCCGTCGCCATCTCCGAGGCGGTCGAGGCGGCGACGGTGCTCTCCACCGACGACTCCGCCGGCTTCGTGAACGGCCTCCTGGCCGCGATCTCGCACTCCAAGGGCTAGGCCTCCCGAGTCGTTCGACCTGCGCTGTCGACGACCCGCCCCAGCTGGGCGTCAAGCGACCGCCACCCGCCGAGCTCGAACGAGATGACGATCGACAGGGGCGACGCCAGCACGACGAGCAGGCACGCCGACACGGGCACGCCGAACGCCGCGAGCGCGACCGCGATCACCGGGAGCACCGCGGCGGCCGCCTGCACCACGCCATCCCGCGGGGGCGCCGACACGAGCCACGCCTGCAGCAGCGAGCGCACGATCATGAACACGATGACCGGGACGGCGATGGATGCCACGACCGTCGTGGCGTCGACGGCGAGCTCGGGGTCGTAGGCCGAACCGATGACATGGAGGCCCGCTCCCACGGCGGCGATCGCGGCGTAGAGGACGAGATGTCCGTACACCCAGGGGATCGTCTTCTCCCGTCGTGCCTGGAGTGCCGGGGCGTGCGGCACGAGGAAGTACGTCCACCACAGCGCGAACGACATCGCGATGCCCGCCCCGACGACCACGACGGCGTCGACGGTCCACCCCCCGACCGCCGAGATCTCATTCGCGGACGCGAGCGTTCCGAACACCGTCTCGCCCAGGGCGATGATGATCAGCAGCGCGAATCGCTCGGCGAGATGGTGCGGATGCCACGGGGTGGATCCGCCGTTGTTCCGCGCGCCGCGCCGCTCGGCGACGAGCGGACCCAGCGCCTCCAGGGCGAACAGGGCGGCGGCGGCCAACAGCGCCACCACGGTCGTGAGCGGGAGGATCGCCACGAGCACCCAGCCGATCTGGGCACCTCCCACGAACATCGCGTACGTCGACGCCAGCGCCCGGTACCGCGGCTCGCCGCGCACCGCACGCCACCACTGAAGGATGAGGGCGACGCGCATGATGACGTAGCCGGCGACCATGACCCGGTTGTCGAGGACCTCGCCCCGCTCGATGGAGGCGAACAGCGGAGGCAGGCCGATCGCGAGCACGATGACGCCCGTCATCTCCACCATCGTCAGCAGCCGGTGCAGCCAGTCGTCGTTGTCGAACGCCGAGGCGAACCACGTGACGTTGACCCACGCCCACACGACGGCGAACATGGCGAACGTGAACGCCACGGTCGCCGTGGCCCAGTGCCCGAGTGCGATCCCGTGCGCGAGCTCATTCCCCGCGACCCCGAACGCCGCGACGAACGTGAGGTCGAACAGCAGTTCGAGTGGCGTCGCCGCGCGACCCGGCTCGTCGGTGCGCCGCGCGATCACGCGGCGTAATCCATGCCGATACCGGCCGCCGACGATGCTCACGTTCCGTCCCTGGCGATCGCCGAGGCCCGAGCGGGTCAGTCAGTTGCCACCGCGGCGCCCAGTGCCTGCGCCGGATATCCGCGCCACCGCCCAGCCGACCGCGGACACCAGCGGAACGGCGACCATCAGCACCGCGACGGGGTTGGGTCGGAACTTCAGCCCGTCGGGACCGCCGACGTAGGCTCCGATCGGCACCACGTAGCCACCGCCGCCACCCCCGCTGCCCTCACCCCTGCCCGCCGGGGAGGAGCCGCCCTCCGGCATTTCGCCGGAACCCTCGCCGCCGCCGAACCCGAAGACGATGAGTGCGACGGGCACGAGTTCATGCCCGCCCAACGTGGTGCGTTCGCCGTACGCCATCTTCGCGCCCCACGTGGGCACCAACGCAGCCAGTCTCTCGCTGAGGTTCGCCATTCCTCGACAGTACGCGCGCGCGGCGGCCCGACAAGCATCTCGCGAGGACCCGTCGAGGACCCGGTCAGTCGGCGCCCGGCGAGGCGCCGTCGCGCTGCGTCGCGAGCAGGTGCATCGTGTGCGCGACGACCTCGGCCGGCCCGTCGTGCTCGGCGACGAGAAGGAGTGGACATTCGAGGGGTTCCTGTCTCGGTGAGGCGAATGGAACTGCGGGTTCGGACCGGATGGCGGAGCGCTACGGGTTCACCGCAACGCTCCGCCGTACTGCTCCGACTCGATCGTGCCCTGGGCCCCGATCCCGGCG
>NZ_WJSP02000003.1 GCF_009720255.1 Agromyces humi
CTGATGTAGCCGGAGCCCCGATGGGCCGTCCGGAATCTGATCCAACCTGCTCGCCGCATGTCCACCGGGTGTCCCTCGCGCCCACCCGGAGACCTGTCGTATGCACCTCACCGTCCGCCGCACCGGCGCGATCGCCGCGCTGGCTGCCGCCGCGCTCGGACTGACCGGTTGCGTCAGCGTGAAGCTGCCTGGTGAAAACATCGAGACGGCGACCGCGACACCCGCACTCCTCGACCTCAGCTTCGAAGCAGGTGCGAACCTGCAGGCGGACGCGCACCCTGAGCTCGTCGACACGATCGACGGTCAGGACGGCTGGCTGCTGAACGGCACCGCGACCGGCGCCCGGGTCTACAAGGACACGTCCGGCGGGTGCGTCGTCACTGTGCACAACGGATCGGTTCCGGCGTCGGTGACCGTGGACGGCGACGACCGCGCGAACACCGACAGGTATCTCGCGCACCTGTACTCCGCGCCGGAGCCGCGCATCGCCGAGTCCGCCGCTGACGCCGGGATCCCGTACGCCGGCGGTTCGGCGGCGTTCCGTCAGGTGGCAGGCGCTGACCCGGACGGCACCCGGTGGGCGACGATCGCCCGGGTGTTCGCGAAGATCAACGTCGCCGTGTTCGCGGACATCGACTGCGCGGCCGGTGCTGACGCGGACGGCGCGGTGGCGTACGTGACAACCCACGTCCACGTCGCAGGCTGAGCTTCGCCGCATGGCTTCAGGGTGTTCCACCCCTCGTCACCCAGGAAGCACCGACCCATGAGCAAGCAGGCCACCCGAGCGATCCTCTTCACCGTCGCGACGACGGTGTCGGTCGTGGCGCTGGTGGGCACACTGTACGTCTGGGCGGCACCGAAGTCAGAGGCGGACATCGTCGACCTCACGTTCGACGCCGGCAACCTCGTCCACGAAGTCGGCTCCATCGGGGTGAAGACAACCCTCGGCGACGATGACCTCTGGCAGGAAGTGGAAACCGCCAGGACGAAGCGGTTCCAACGGTTCGAGTCGAAGGACGGCTGGTGCTGGGCTGAGGTGTCGACCGTCGATCTCACCGGCGATGCGGCGCAGTTCGGCGACGACGAGGCGAGCACCAGGTTGTGGTTCGCGCAGTGGACCCCGAAGGCTGACCCGGTCATCGACCGTCGGATCAAGTTCAACGAGCAGACCAGCCCCCGGCACGTTGAAACACTCACCTGGGAATCCGGGACCAGCTACCTCACCCTTCGCGCGGTCGCGCGTGCCGGCGTCGGAACCGCCATCCAGGTCGGCTGCATGGGTGACGGGGAGCTCACCGACGCGCTCACCGAGAACGTCCGCTTGCGGACCGTCATCGCCGAACTGTGACCCGGCACGTCCGGGCCGGCAGGAGGGGGCCCGACCGTGGATGACGTATCCGGCCTCCCGTTCCTCCCGGGCATGGCGATCGTCGAGACATCCGTCGGGCTGTTCTGGTGGGCTGTCATCGCCGTCATCGTCGTGATCGTCTGCGCCGTCGTGGACATCGGATCGTGGGGGAAGAAGTGGTGGCCGCCCCGTCTGGCGGCGTTCTCCGCGTTCGCGGCGACGTCAATGCTCATCGCCGCCATCATCTTCCAGATGGTGTTCGACGCCCGCTAGTCTTCGAGCAACCGCGAGAGGATCCCGAATGTACGGCGGACAGCCAACAACGACGCTCGACCAGTTCGCCAACTCCATCCGCAACCCCGTCGCCCGGCAACAGCTCGGGTTCACCTTCAGCGACGCCGAAGCAGAATGGATCGTCACCCACGGTCCGGTCCTGCAATCGATGTATGACGCATGGCTGAGCGGCAAGCCGGTTCCTTCACCACCCGCCGCGCCAAGCGTCACGTCTGCGCCGAGCGCGCCAACGGGGCCGTACCGTGCCGAGCAGTCACCGTATGGCCGTCCTCCCATCGCCGCGTACCCGCCGGCGCCGGCCGGCGGCGCTCCGGCGCAAGCACAGCCTGTCTACCTCGTCCCCGCGCCGCAGCCGATGTACGCCGGCCCGCAGTACAGCAGGCCCGCATCTGATCCAGCACCATACGTGGGGAATCTGCTCGTCGCGGTCCGCTCGGTCTTCTCGAAGTTCGCAGACTTCACCGGCCGAGCCGGCCGACCGGAGTACTGGTGGTGGGTTCTGTTCACGTTCGCGGTCGCACTCAACGCCGTGGTGATCGACGCGGCCATCGATGCGCCAGCGTTCACCACTGCAACGTGGCTCATCCTGCTTCTGCCGTCCCTCGCTGTCACGGTCAGACGTCTCCGGGATGCAGGCTTCGGGTGGGGGTGGATCTTCATATCCCTCGCCCCGTTCGGCGGGATCGCACTGCTCGTGATGACGCTCCAGGGCCCATACGAGGAGCGGCAGGCGAGCCAGTCGTGGGCAGGATAGGGTTTCGCCGATGAACGGCACCATCGAATCGCTGCAGAACGACGGTTTCACCGGCTTCCGCCGCATCACCGACCTCGGCGATGACCTCCCCACCGACGGTGGTGTGTACGTCGTCGTCCGCCGATCCACCGACGAACCGGTGTTTCTCGGGACGAGCACAGCGGGCCGGTACCGTGAGAAGGACCCGACCGTATCCCAGACGGACCTCCGCAACGCTTGGGTGCCCGGGGTGCAGCTCCTCTACGTCGGGGCGTCCGGTGACATCCGACGCCGGCTCTACGAGCTCGCACGGTTCGGGGCTGGCCATCCGGCAGCGCACTGGGGAGGCCGGTTCCTCTGGCAGCTCCATGACGCCGAAGACCTCGAGGTGGCGTGGAAGGCCACACCGGAACACGCAACCGAAAAGGCGACGATCCTCGACGAGTTCCGCGCCGAGCACGGTGCGGCACCGTTCGCTAACCGGACGGTCGGAGAAGCAGGACTCGCCTAGCGGCTTGCGGGCGCGAACCGACGCCGCCACCTCGCTTCCGCGCATGCACTCTTCATGGATGAAGAGAAGATCGCCAACGCGGTCGCGAAGCAACTGGACTACCTCGTCGGCCTGTACGGCCCGCGGGACGCATGGCTGAACGTGTCCGTCTTCGCCAACTTCGTCGCGAACGCCGCCCGCATCGGCGGCCGCGACAAGGACCGACTGCAGGAGAAGATCCGCAAGCACCTCGAGAAGCTCGCCGAAGCCGGCGAGGTGCAGCGCTGGACGGATCTCTGGGGCGCCGGAAGCCCTCGTAGGAAGCTGCTGTACCGCCGCACGGTTTCCGCTCCCGTCCGATAGGCAACGACACAGGCCTTCAGAACCCGGGGCCTGTGTCGTTCCAGTCAGCGGGAGCGCGGCACAGCGCTCGGATTGCGAGCAGGCCGCGGTGACGGATCGGCGTCCGCAACCGACAGTGATGTGTGAACCGCGCCGCACTGGGATCTTCCTGTTCGAACACGGCGCTCAGGGCCGACAGGAAGGGGCCGGGATGGGGAGACGACTCGGGGACGGCGGACGCCGTCGCGGCGGCATCCTCATCGACGCCGCCGTCGGCCTTGCCGTGGTCACAACCACCGTTGCCGGGCTCGCAGCGGTCAGCACCGCCGCTGAGCAGGCCGTCACAGCAACGGCCACCAGCACCGAACGGGCGGCATGGGCGCGAACCGAAGCGGCGACGCTGTCACGGGACCCTAGCCAGGTCCCAGCCGGGACGCCCGTCGGCGCGGACACCACCATCGGCGCCGGAACCGTCCCGGTGTTCCGGTGGAGGGAAGACCTCACCGGCATCGCCAAGATCAACGTCTCCGTACCGACCGGTGACTCCGCAGACTGCGCCGACCCGGACATCCGGGCCACCGCATGCTTCACCGCCACCGTGTCCGTCACAACCGCCGATCCCGGGATCATCACCACGCCGGTGGATGCTGAATTCGCACCCGCCGAGGTGGCGCTCGGCGCCGGCGCCGCCGTCGCCTCGACGACCCTCACCTCGTTCACCGTCCCGGACGTCGGAGAGGTGCGCTACGTCGTGAGAGTCGACGCGGCTACCGGTGTCGGCGAGGTGCGCTTCGTGTCCGGCGGCCGTGTCCTCGAGGCGATCCTGTTCGACGAGTCCGATGACACGTACTTCTACGGTTCGGTGTTCGCCACGCCAGACGACACGGTCGACGTAGAAGTTGTCGGCGCCTCCGTCCACCTGTCCCGGTTCACGCTGTACGAGGCGGCACGATGAGGATCCCGAACACGCATTTCGCGACCGCGGCGGTCACCGTCGCGACACTGACAGTCCTGACGGTCGGCACGGCCGGCTTCGCGTTCTGGAAGCTGCAAACAGACACGGCAGCGACCGACCATTCCCGGGTCGTCGCCGCAGAGTCCCGGTGGCGTGCGGACGTCACCGACGCAGTCGGGATTCGGCCAGGCGAACGGCAGGTGACGTTCGTAGTCGAACGCGACGGACGCTGCATCGAGTCGCTCTGGCAGGTGAAGCCTGAGAACGGACGGTTCGACCTCGCCCTGACCGAAACCACCTTCGGAGTCGACGGTGGGCTGGCTCCCACCGGGTGCCTCGGCACCGTCGAGGACACCTCCGCCGCGACCTTGTTCACCGACATCGCCGACGCTGACCCGTTCGGGTACGAGAACGTCGGCGGACGCACCTTCACTCGCACAGGAGACCTCCTCACCCTCGACCCAGTCCCCAATCCGGCGGGGATCAGCGAAGTGAAATGGTCGAGCTCGGCCGTCAAGCGAGTCTCCGTGCACATCACCGCCGGGGTCTCACTACCCGCACCGTCCGCCGATCAGGTGTTCGTGGAGAACGCCCCGCGCATGTCCGTCCTGAACGGTGCCGCGTCCGGCACGTCCACGTTCGTCGCCCCATGAGGACCCAGATGACCAGCATCCGAACACTCCTCCGCTCCAACCGCGGTTCGATGACCGCCGGAGTGTCCTTCATCGCCGTCGCAGCGGTGATCGCGTCGACGCTGGCGCTCACGGCCGCGACCACCATCGCCGAGCAGCACACCTACGCGGACACGATCCGGACTGGAGCGGCGATCGACGCGAGGTACTCCCAGTACCTCGCCGAGTTGAACGCCGGCGTACCAGCGACAACCGGCCCGGTGTCGTACAACGGCGTCGATGTCGAAGCCGCGGTCGTCACCGCCACGGACGGCACCCCCAAGCTGCAGCTGACCGCCGTGAACGCATCCGGCGCGACGGTGGAGGAGACCCGTGAGCTCACCTCCGCCGCAGGGACCCACATCACCGGGTTCACGAACGAGGGCGCACCCACCTGGGGTTCCGTCGACCGAGTCATCGAAGGGCGCTTCTCCACCGCCGGCGGACACGCGATCGCCACCGGCCCGAGCCGCGCTTGCATCCTCGACACCGCAGGCGCCGCCTGGTGCTGGGGTGCGACCGTCGGCGACGGCACCCCGAACGGACGACCTACCCCCACCCGAGTCGACATGGGCGCAGTCCCGTCGGGACGCAAGCTCACCGCACTGTTCGCGGAGCAGTCCAACGCCGGTGCGAGCGGAGTGTGCGCCCTCGACAACGCCGGAACCGCCTACTGCTGGGGTCCGAACTCGAGCGGACAGCTCGGCGTCGGCGCCGGCGCGGCGAACCGCCCCACCCCGGTTCTCGGCGATCACCGCTTCACCACACTCACCATGGATTCCGGCACCATCTGCGGGATCCGCACCGACCTCGTCGGGATGTGCTGGGGCGAGAACACCGACGGGCAGGTCGGGAACGGCGAAGTCGGAGCGGTGACCGCACCGACCGCCACGGAGAACAACCGCAAGTTCGTCTGGCTTGAGACCCGCGCGCACACCACCTGCGGCATCGCCGCAGGCGGGGACACCGCAGCCGGGGGCCTGCTCTGCTGGGGCCTGAACGAGGCATCAGGGCGGATCTCCCCGACCCGCGTCGACGAGAACCTCAACCTGACCACCGGCTCCTTCACCCACGACGGTCACCTCTGCGCGATCGACGGCGCCGCACGCGCCTGGTGCCTGAACGGGTTCGGCGGCGGGTCCGACCGGAACGGTCTGCTCACCCGAGTCGCCGGGGACACCCGCTTCCAGAACCTCACCGTCCGCGCCGGCACCGCCTGCGGGCTCACCACCGCCTCCACGGTCGTCTGCTGGGGTGAAGGCTCCGCCGGGCAGCTCGGCAACGGGCAGGCCGCTGACAGCAACGCACCGGTGCAGGTCGCGCTCCCGCACCTCGCAACGGATCTCGCCGTGGGCGACCGGTTCGCCTGCGCCTTGGATGACCACCGTCACGTCTCCTGCTGGGGTGAAGGCTCCGACGGGCAGCTCGGCAACGCCGACACCGGCAACGCCGCCGCACCCGTCGAAACCGCCGGTGCGCTCCGTCTCGCTCACGTCGCCGCGGGACCCGGCACCGGCTACGCCGTCGATTGGAAGGGCCGCCTGTACGGGTGGGGGCTCAACCAGCAGGGCCAGGCCGGCGTCGGCTCCACCGCTGATGTGGCCCGTCCGACTATCGCGCAGACCGCAACAACCGTGAACACCCCCGGCTACACCCCGTTCGCTTCCTACGGACGCTGACCCAACCGAAAGGCCTCGCATGTCCGCTGACAACTACTGGCTGATCCGCCGCACCCAGAACGGGTTCGTGCCCGTGATGGGGTTCGCCTCCGACGACTGGAAACCCCAGCCGAGAAGCGACGCACCCGTGTTCGCCACACCGGACGAGGCTCTCGACTCGGTGATCGACGAGTACGCCGAGTACGGCCACTCCATCGACCCGGAATGCTACCTCGACGACGCCGACTGGGCGGCGAAGCTCGAAACCCGCACCAGCCTCCTGGAGGACTTCGAATGGCTGCTTCAGCAGGAAGACGTCGACGCGCGCGACCTCCTCGGCGTCGTCGAGCACCACGCGAACTTCTGACCGGAGCCCTCCGCCTCCTCGTCACCCCGGCCGGGCTCGTCACCGTCGCCGTGATCGCGCTCGCATCCGTCGTCGTCGGCCCGCCGATCGCGGTGTTCGCCGATCAGCGTGCGGACATCGCTGCCGCGGAGTCGCGCGTCTCCAAGCAGGAGCGGAACCTAACCAGGCTGCAGGGCGAGCGCGCCCGGTGGGACGACCCTACGTTCATCGCCGCCGAGGCGAGGAAGCGGCTCTACTTTGTCATGCCGGGGGAGACGCTGTACCTCACGGTCGGTGAGAAGCCTGAGGAGAAGCCTCTCCCTGAGATCCTGCCTGAGATCACAGAGGTCACCCCGGATTGGATGGACGACCTGCTTGTGTCAGTCTGGGACGCCGCGCAGTGACGTACGGCGCCGCGCACGTATGACCGAATGGGATCTCCTGATGAGTACAGCCGTGACCGCGCCGGCCGTTTCGCACGCGAGCACACTCCGGCCGGCATGATGTTGCACGCCGACGAGCAGGTCACCTGCCCGAACTGTGGGACGTCACGGGAGCGAGGCGCCGCGCACCGCTGCGCCGCACCTGACCTCCTCGAGCTGAGCGCCGCCACCCAGCAGGTCATCGCGGCGTGCAGCGCGGCCGGCGGGACACCGCTGATCGTCGGCGGTGCAGTCCGGGACGCACTCCGCGCCCCGGGAACGCAGCCGAAGGACGTCGACATCGAGGTGCACGGGCTCACGGGCTTCGACGAACTCCGGGACGAGCTCGCCGCGACCGGCGCGAAGGTGGACCTGACCGGTGTGTCGTTCGGCGTCCTGAAGACGGTCCTCGACGGTGAGGACTTCGACGTTTCCCTGCCGCGACGCGACTCGAAGGTCGGTGACGGGCACCGCGGGTTCACCGTGGACGTGGACCCCACCCTCGACGAGGTGGACGCGTTCGCCCGTCGAGACTTCACGATCAACGCCATCGGGTACGACCCGACCACCGGGGAGGTCGTCGACCCGTTCGGGGGAATGGCCGACCTGGAAGCGGGGATCCTCCGCCACACCAGCGACGCGTTCAGCGAAGACCCGCTCCGGGTGCTTCGTGCCGCGCAATTCTGCGCACGGATGGGCCTCACTCTCGACGAGGACACCGCCCGTCTGGCCGAGTCGATCTCCGATACGTTCGACGAGCTGGCGACCGAACGTGTGTGGCAGGAGTTCCGGAAGCTCGCCCGCGCAGGCACGAGCATCACCGCAGCCCTTGACGTCCTAGAACGCACCGGATGGCTTCGCCACTTCCCAGCTCTCGCAGCGACCCGCGGGTGCGTGCAGGACGCCCACTGGCACCCGGAAGGTGACGTCTTCACCCATCTCGGCCAGGCAGCGGACGCCGCAGCAGCCGCGGCGGCGGCAGCCGGCCTCGAGCCGGCAGCCAGGGAACGGGTCGTCCTCGCTGCTCTCTGCCACGACCTGGGGAAGCCGGACACCACCCGCGTCCACGACGACGGGAAGGTGACCAGCTACGAACATGAAGACGTCGGATCCGTTATCGCCCGCGACTTCCTCCGTTCGATCGGCGCACCCGCGGACGTGGCCGAGCATGTCGGCATCATCGTCCGTGAGCACATGGTCGTCGCCGGCACCGGAGGAAAGGCACCATCCAAGCGGGCGGTCCGAGGCCTTCTTCGACGTCTCGGGGACGTCCCGGTAGCCGAGTGGGCGGCCGTCGTCGCAGCCGACCATGCAGGCCGCGGCACAGCATCCGGTTCTTCACCAGCTGACGCATGGCTCGCGCTTGTCGACCAGCTGGGCCCGGCGGCAGCTCCGCCACGACTGGTCCGCGGAGAGCACCTGATCGCCCGTGGGCTGCGCCCGGGGCCGGCGTTCAAGGACATCCTTGCCGCGTCGCTGGACGCGCAGGACTCCGACGTGTTCGACGACGAAGCCGGCGCCGTCCGCTGGCTCGACGGGTACCTGGCCGCCGCCAACGGCTGAAAGGTCCAACCCGGCACGTACCCGCGCATGGGTACGGTGTGAGCCTCACCCTGCCCTCCCGCACCCCGTCTCCGACGCTTGAGATGATCCTCGCGCTCGAGGCGTACCTCGCCAACGTCCCCGAAGGCGAGGTGGGTTCGGTCGCCGGATTCACCGCCGCGACCGGAGGTGAGACCCGATGAGCATGTTCAAGGTGGTTCCCGCCCGGAAGCGGAAAGCGGACGACGTCGAGCCCGCGCCCGAGGCACCGGGTCAAGTGAACCCGTGGGCAGCGGTCGCCGGGGCTGTCGAAGCACCAGCCGATGGACCAGGAACCCCGGAAGAGGACTACTCACCCAAGCCTGCAGTGAAACTCCCCGCCCGCGAGCTCATCGGAGCATCCGACGACCCTGAGGAGATGAAGCACTTCCCGGCAAAGAAGCCCGGCGTGCCGACCACGCAGGAGACCGCGGCGGAAACCGCTGCGGACGCAGAGGCGGCGCTCCGCTCCGCCGACTGGAACCCGGCGCCGAAGCCGGCCACTTCGAACCCGTTCATCGACGCCGCCGCAGCCGACTTCACTCCCCTTGAGCAGGACCCCACCGACGGTGACCGCTGGCATCGAGGCTTTACCACCGACGTCATCGAAGCCGAGATCACCGGCCCCGCCGAACCCGCCCTCGAGGACCCTCAGCGGATCGCACCGACCTACCCGGCGATCGGGATGGACGAGACGATCCTCACCGCCATCCCGGAAGGCCAACCCACCGACGAGGACCGTTTGTCGCTCGCCCTCACCCACGGCCACTCCGTGCACGGCCACGATGAAGCGGACCGCATCATCGCTGCAGCGAAGGCCGGCAGCGCATCCGACCTCGCCACAGTCGCCCGGTGGCTCGCCATCATCGACACGATGCTCGGCCTGTCCCACACGCCGGTCCCCGCCGAGGAGATCGCAGCCGAGATCGCGGGAACAGCGCACGTCGGAGAGACTCCGCTGCCAGCCCTGCAGCCGCTGCCGGCAGAGCAGCCGGCAGACCCTGTTCCCGCGACCCACCCTGAGCCTCCAGTAGCCCCGGTCAGCACCAACGGCTCCGAAGCACCGTCCGACGACCTGTTCCGCGGCCCCGCCCGGCCGGGCCGCGACCGGATGGTCACCGCCATCGCGACCGGCTTGAACGGCCCAGCCGACCTCGCCGAATGGGACGACGAGGAAGCCAAGGACGTCGTCCGCTTCGCCGACCACATGCTCGACCTCGGATACACCTCCAAGACGGAACTCCTGGACGAACTGAAGGAGATCATCACCTCAGCCGCCCTCGCCGCAACCGCGTCGGACCGATCCGACGCGGAAGGGCTCCTGTCCGCCCTGGACCTCATCGAAGACTTCCGCGGCCGCAACTGAACCCTCCTCACCGGGCCTAACGAACCCCACCTCCCTGCCGATAGTTCTCGGTGAAACGCCGGACCCCGCATTCCGGCGCGCACCGGAAGAAGGAGGTGGGGCGCGGTGAGCATGCACGAAGCATCCGCCTTGCTCTGGGAGGAACGCGAACTCCTCGACGTCCTCCTGTTCAAGCTCGAGGCCGAGCAGATGATGCTCACCGCCGGCAACACCCGGTGGTTGAACCGCGCCACCCAGGAGGTCGCAGCAGTTCAGGAACGCCTCAGCCGCGTCGGACTCGCCCGAGCGGTCGAACTGAACGGCGTCGCCGCGGAATGGAACGCACCGGAAGGCGCCGGGCTCCGCGAACTCGCCGAGCACGCCCCGGACGGACCGTGGGGAGAGATCCTCACCAGCCACGCCGCAGGCCTCGCCGCGACCGTCTCCGAGGTCGAGCAGGTCCGCTCCGCGAACGAACACCTGATCCGCGGGGCGCTTCGCGCAACCCAGGAGACCCTCGCCGACTCGAGCACGTCGACGAGCACGTACAACGCCAGAGGCGTCACCGACCAAGGCCGCGGCGTCGCCCGGCTCATCGACAAGGAGATGTAGTGGGTAGCACTTTCAGCGGCCTGAACGTCGCATACCTCGGCCTCACCGCAGCCCGCATGGGGCTGGAGATCGCAGGCCAGAACATCAGCAACGCGAAGACGCCCGGATACACCAGACAACGCGCCGAGCTGAGCTCCAACCCGTCCGTCGGCCGGGCCGGCATGTTCGCCCAGCCGCTCCCAACACCCGGCGGTGGCGTCACCGTCGACAGCATCTCCCGGCTCGGGAACATCCACGCGGACGCACGCGTCCGCACCGCATCAGCGTCGTACGGGTTCCACGGGGTCCGAGCTGAGGCGCTCCGCACCCTCGAGACCAGGCTGAACGAACCAGGGGAGAACGGGCTGAGCGCCGCCCTCGACAAGTTCTGGTCGTCCTGGTCGGACCTCGCGAACAACCCCGGGAAGCCCGCAGCCGCCGGAGTCGTCATCGAGCAGGCGACCGTCATCGCCTCCCAGATCGCCGAAGGGTACCGCGGCGTCGACCAGCAGTGGTCGTCCGTCCGCGCGACCGTGAACACCGCCACCGACGAGCTGAACAACGTCGGCCGGCAGATCGCCGAACTGAACGACCTCATCCGCTACACCGCAGCCGCTGGCGGCTCCGTGAACGAACTCGTCGACAAGCGCGCCCTCCTGGCAACCACGGTCGCGCAGATCGCCGGCGGGCAGACCATCAACCGCGAGGACGGCTCGATCGACGTCCTCATCGGAGGCAACCCACTCGTCACCGGACCCGACTTCAACGAGGTCCGGATCGTCGGCGGAACCACCCTCGGCGACAACGTCCAACTCGAGTGGACGAAGCACCCAGGGCTTGCGATCCCACTCGACGGCGGCGAACTCGGCGCGAACCTCAACCTGCTCCTTCCAGCCGCGTCCGGCGGTGTGCTCGCCCAGGCGGCACAAGCGTTCAACGACGTCGCGACCACCCTCGCCGCCACCGTGAACGCCGTCCACCAGACCGGTGCCACCCCGACAGGCACCACCGGGTTGGACTTCTTCAGCCTCACCACTGGAGCAGCCCCGGCGCTCGGACTCAATGTGATCGCAACCGGGGTGAACGACATCGCCGCCGGGAAGGTCGGAGGCGGGGCGTTGGACAGCTCGATCGCCGACAAGATCAGCCAGCTCGGCACCGGGCCAGGATCCGCGGACAACATCTGGGCGACGTTCGTCACCGGCGTCGGCGTCATCGCCCAGGCGGAGAACCAGCAGGCAACCCTCGCCGAGCTCGCATCGAACAACGCGTTCAACGCCCAGCAGGCGCAAGCCGGAGTGGACCTCGACGAAGAGAACCTCCAGATTGTGGAGTCGCAGACCGCGTACCAGGCGGCCGCGAGGGTGATGACCGCGATCGACGAAATGCTCGACACCCTCATCAACAAGACAGGACTCGTGGGCCGCTGATGATCACCAGAACCACCTCCCTCATGCGGATGGTCTCCGCAGGCCGCCACATGCAGACCGCCGGCGGGCAGCTCGCAGAGCTGCAGGACCAGGCGACCACTTTCCGGAAGCTGAACCGCCCCTCCGACGACCCGGCCGGCACCGCGAACGCGGTCGCGATCCGCTCGTCGCAGAACGCGAACGAGCAGCACTCCAGGAACGTCCAGGACGGCCTCGGCTGGCTGACCACCCTCGACTCGAGCCTCATCTCCGTCGACAGCCTCCTCGTCCGCGCACGCGACCTCACCCTGCAGGGAGCGAACGACGGGGCGATGTCGCCGGCAGCGAAGGAGGCGATCGCATCGGAGCTCGAAGCGATCCGCGACTCGCTCGTCAAGGAGGCGAACACCCAGTACCAGGGGCGCTCCGTGTTCGCCGGTACGTCGGACGCCGGGGTGGCGTTCAACCCGGACTACAGCTTCAATGGGATCCCCGGATCCAGCGTGGAGCGCCGCGTGTCCGACCAGAAGACGGTTCGTGTCGACGTCGACGGGCAGCAGGTGTTCGGCGCCGGCGGCACCAGCGTGTTCGCCCTCCTCGACCAGGTCGCTGCGGACCTCCGCTCCGGCGTCAGCGTCACCGGCCGCGTCACCCAGATCGACGTCGTCGCTGAGGGGGTCCGCAACGCCCAGGCGACCGTCGGCGCACGCCACGCGACCGTCCTCACCACGCAGGAGACCCTCGCCACCAAGAAGGTGGAGCTGGAATCCCAGCGATCCGACATCGAAGACATCGACATCAAGGAGGTGGCGATCCAACTGCAGATGCAGGAGCTCGTCTACCAGACCGCGTTGTCCGTGACCGCCCGATCCACCCAGATGAACCTCATGGAGTACCTCAGATGAGCAAGAAGCTGTCCTTCATCGCCCCGATGCCCGGCCTGGGCGACAACCTCACGTACACCCTCGATGAGATCGAGGGTGCTGAGGGGCTGTACCGGTTCGACGGTGAAGGCGGGGTCGGTTTCTACGCGATCGCGGCCGCCGATCACCTGCCGACATACAAGCCGGCGTTCGACGAGTTCGACCTCGAAGCGCTCGGCGCTGCACCTGAGGATGTCGAGGTGTTCGTCATCGCGAACTCCGGCGCGGGCGAGCTCACCGTGAACCTGCTCGCACCGGTCGCGGTCTACCAGGACCGTGCCCTGCAGGTGATCCTCGACGGGCAGGACTTCCCGATGAGGGCGACCCTCAGCTACGCCTGACCAGTTCCCTCGTCCCGCTTCGGGATGCGGGGGACCTGTACGCCTGCGACCAGCGCGGCCAGCTGCCCGTCCGCGGCGATCGCTTCGCGGTTCTGACGCTCCACCTCGTCGCGCACCTCGGCGCGGAGGATCCTGACGGTCTTCGGTGCGTCGATGTGCACTCGGACCTGGTCGCCGGCACGGCCGCGTTCGATGGTGATGGTGATGTCGTCTCCGATGAGGAGCTTCTCTCCGAACTTCCTTGCGAGGATCAGCACGAGTCCCCTCCCTTCCATGGGTGATCGATGGTTCAGTGCTGTCCGTACCATGCGCGGAAGGGCTTCAGAGCGTCGGCGTGTCTGCCGGCTTCCCGTCCACGTACCCGACCGGGACCTGCAGCAGGTTCACGGTGCCGGGTGTGAGCGTCTCTGAGGCGCGGATGACGATGAGCCCGTCGACGTGCTGCGCCGCGATCAACGGTCGCGCCCACGCGGCGGTGTCCTCCGGCTTCATCGCCGCGTCGACGACCAGCCAGAGCTCGTCCGGCGACACCGACTCCAGGTCGGCGTACCCAGCCGCCGCGACACCGTACGCGACGTACACCGGTCGTTCCCGCTCAACTGCTGCGGCGCGTGCGTGCAGGCTGCTGCGCCGGTCGACAACCGGCTCTGCGGAGCGGATGGTGGCTTCACCTCCCGGCCGGACGTCCGCGTAGCGTCCGCCCCGTGACAGGGTCTTCGCTGCAGCGACGACATCGTCGGGCCGGCCGACGAGTACGACCAGATCGCCGGGGCGCTTGGAGATGACCGGCACCTGCACGGCCCGCTCGAGCACGTCGACTGGGGACGGCTGGAAGAGGTCCAGACCGTACCGGTCCGTCGTGGTGTCCTCGGTGCCGTCGGTGAGGTCTCGCAGGCCCGCGATCACCTGCTCGAACCGGTCGGGTGCGGCCGGCTTCTCGTAGCCGTCAGCGGCGTCCTCGGCGGCGAGGAGCGCTTGGAGGCCACCGGAGGCAGAGTTCAACGTGTACGCGGACGCCGGGTCCTCATCGTCTACCTCGACGACGATCTCGTACCTCGTCTTCGCGAAGAAGCCGCCGAATCCTGGCCGGCTGACCTCCTCCGCGGAGATCACCTCCACCTTGGATCCGTCAGTGTGCGCGGCGCGGACCTTCGCCTTCGCCTCCTCGAGCGTCACTCCGTCATACGTGTGCCGGCTCATCGCGGATCACCCCTACCGTGTCGATCGTGATGTTCCCGGAAGCGGTCGCCTCCGAGTAGGAAAGGACGGTGACGCCGTGCTTCTGCGCGGCGATCATCCGGCGGACCGCGGGCCGGAGCGGCGGGGCGCAAACGACCACCGGGTTCAGGCCTTCCGCCTCAGCGGCGTCCAGGGTCCGGTTCACCGAGTCGAGGACCCGGGCGACGCTTTCGGGCCCGAGGAGGATCTGCGTGCCCTGGTCGGTGGGGCGGAGCCCTTCGAGCATCTGCTGCTCGAGCATCGGGTCGATCGTCACCACGGTCAGCTTCCGGTCCGTGATGTGCTGGGCGGCCACGGCGGGGCCGAGCGCCGCGCGGGCGGCTTCGACGAGTTGCTCCGGGTCGGTGGTGACCTTCGCACGCAGTGAAAGGGCTTCGTAGATCCGGCCGAGGTCGTTGATCGGGACGAGTTCGGTGAGCAGCCCCTGCAGGACACGCTGCACCTCGGCGAGGGACAGCGGTGCCGGGGTGAGCTCGTCGACCGCGGACGGGTTCGACTGCTTCAGGTGGTCGGTGAGGGTGCGTACATCCTCCCGGGAGAGCAGGCGGGCGGCGTTCGCGAGGACCACCTGGTTGAGGTGGGTGACGACGACGGAGACTCGGTCGATGACGGTGGCGCCGGCGAGCTCGGCGGTGCGGCGCATCTCGCCGGGGATCCACTTGCCCTCGAGGCCGAACACCGGCTCGTGGGTGATCTGACCGGGAAGCCCGGCGAGGGACTGTTCGGCGCCGATCGCGAGGACACGACCGGTCGGTGCGACTCCGCGCGCTTCCTCGACGCCGGCGATGCTGATCGCGTACGTGGAAGCAGGAAGTTCCACCGAGTCGCGGGTGCGGACCCGGGGGATGATGAAGCCGTAGTCGCGGCTGATCTTCTTCCTGAGGGCCTTCACCCGGGCGAGGAGGTCGTCGCTGGCGCCGGAGACGATGTCGACGACGTCGGGTGCGAGGCTGATCTCGAGGTTGTGGACCTGCATCTGGTCGATGAGATCCTCGGTCGTCTCAGGCTGCGCGGGGGACGTCTGGCCGGGCGTTGCCTCGCGGGCTGCTGCACGGGCCTCTGCGGCCTTCAAACGGCGGCTGACGAGGATGAGGGTCACCCCGACCGCGGCGAACGCCAGGAACGGCATCCCAGGGATCAAGCCCATGACGATCGCGGCGACACCGGCGATCAGGATCGCCACCTGCGACTGCGACAGCTGCTTCGATGCGGCAGAGCCCAGGTCGCTCTCCGCGGTAGAGCGGGTCACGATCATGCCGGTGGACACCGCCATGAGCAGCGCCGGGATCTGGGTGACGAGACCGTCGCCGATGGTGAGGATCGTGTAGTGCTCGAGCGCCTCGGTGATCTCCATGCCGTTCTGCAGCATGCCGATGGCGATACCGCCGATGACGTTGATGACGATGATGATGATGCCGGCGATCGCGTCACCCTTGACGAACTTCGACGCACCGTCCATGGCGCCGTAGAAGTCCGCTTCGGCGGCGACTTCCGCGCGGCGGGTGCGTGCCTGCTCTTCGGTGATGAGCCCGGCGTTCAGGTCCGCGTCGATGGCCATCTGCTTGCCGGGCATCGCGTCAAGGGTGAACCGTGCGCCGACCTCGGCGACTCGTTCGGCGCCCTTGGTGACGACGACGAACTGGATGACCACGAGGATGAGGAACACGACGGCGCCGATGATCACGGACCCGGAGACGGCGACGTGACCGAACGCCTGGATGACGTCTCCGGCGAACCCTTCACCGAGCACCAGTCGGGTCGATGCGACGTTCAGCCCGAGCCTAAACAGGGTCGCGACCAGCAAAAGCGACGGGAACACGGAGAAGTCCAGCGGCTTCCGCACGAACATCGTGGTGAGCAGGATGACCAACGCGAACAGGATGTTCACGATGATCAGGATGTCGAGCAGCCACGAGGGGATCGGGACGATCAGCAGCAGGAGGATGCCGACGACCCCGACTGGGACGCCGATCTTCATCAGGATGGACTTCACGTGGTTGCTCCCAGCGTCAGGGTCGGACGGTTCATGGTGTGAATGCCGGAGATGGAGCCGCGGCGCTTCAGCGCGGCGACGAAGTGGAGGACGAGCGCGACGGCCTGGTACAGGTCGACAGGGATCTCGTGGCCGAGCTTGCAGGTGTCATGGATGGCGCGGGCGAGCGGGACGTCCTTGACCATCGGGACGTTCTTCCGTTCCGCTTCCTGGCGGATCCGGGACGCGATCGCGCCCTTACCCTTCGCGACGACGCGTGGGGCACCCTTGCCGGCTTCGTACTTCAGTGCGACGGCGACATGGGTGGGGTTCACGAGGACGACATCGGCGTCGGCGACCGCAGCGATCATCCGGTTCCGGCTCATCGCGAGCTGACGGGAGCGGCGCTGCGCCTTGATCAGGGGGTCGCCGTCCGAGTTCTTCATCTCGTCCCGGACTTCCTTCTTCGTCATCATCGTCTGCTTGCGGTTCTTCTTCCAGACGACGAACACGTCGAACCCGGCGATGATCAAACCCGCGGCGACAGCCGTGACCAGCAGCGATGTGACTCCGGACGCGGCCGCCTCCAGCAGTGAGGTGATGTTCAAGCCACCGGCCTGCGTGAGGACCGGCATCAGCGCTTGGATGACCAGATAGAGGGCCAGGCCGACAACCGCGGTCTTCAGGAGCGCCTTCACGCCCTGCCAGAGCGACTGCAGCCCGAACACCCGCTTCACCCCGGCGACGAGGTTGAACTGTTCGTACTTGCCCTTGAACTTCCGCGGGTGGATGCCACCCTGCGCTGCTGAGCCGACGATGACGGCGACCGCGACGACGGCGAGCATCATCCCGAGGATCCCGAGCACCGATCCGAGTCCCTGCCCGAGCATCTCAACGGCGGCTTCCGGGTTCGGGTTCGCCGTCACCGCGAACGCTTGGTGGATCTGCGCGGACGTCGCGGATGCCGCGGACGCGATCGTCGCGGGGAGGACCGCGGCTGCGGCGCCGATACCGAGCCACGCCGTGACGTCCTGCGACTTCTGGAGCTTCCCCTTCTCGCGGACGTCCTTCATCCGCTTCTGGCTGGCTTGCTCTGTCCGTTCCTCGGAGTCGCTCATCCGCCCGTCACCCCCTGGATGGCGTGGATCGCGTCACCGGTGAGGGAGGCGATCGTGGCGGGCAACGCCACGAAGATCAGCACGCCGAGGGTGAGGGTCAGCAGGATCTTCAACGGGAACCCGAGCGCGAACGCATTCAGCGCGGGGGCGACCCGGGTGAGCAGACCCAGTCCGATGTCGGCGAGGAACAGGACGATCAGCAGTGGGCCTGCGATCTGCACGGCGGCGACCAGCACCCCGGACACCGCTGCGACGACCGTCTCGATGTTCAGGTCGTCGAACCCGGCGCCGAGCGGCACCGACTCGAACGTCGACATGAGCCCGCCGATGATCACCTGGTACGCGCCGGTGGAGAACGTCAACGCGATCGCCGCCATCCCGAAGAGGCGGGAGAACTGGGCGCCGTGGATGTTCAGTTGCGGGTCGAACCCCTGAGCGATCTGGAACCCGCCGAACGTGTCGATGAGCCCGCCGGCGTCCTGCACGGCGGCGAACAGGACGTAGACGATGAAGCCCAGGCACGCGCCGACGGCGAACTCGGCGATGAGGGAGCCGAGGAATGCGACGTCGCCGAGCTCTTCGAACCCTGACGTCACCCGAGGCGCGGCCGCGAGCGCCAGACCGATCGCGATGACCGCTTTCACACGACCCGGGAACGACTTGTGCGAGAACGGCGGGGCAATCACCACGAACGCGATCACGCGGACCGAGGCGAGCATCACTGCCTGGATCCACGGCAAGTCCACCGGGATGTACATCGGCTCAACCGCCCCCGACGAGGGAGGGGATCCGCGCGAACAGCTCGTTCGTGAACGTCACCGCTTCGGAGATCATCCAGTGCCCGCAGATGACCAGTGCCACCGCGACAGCAACCGCCTTCGGGACGAATGACAGCGTGACTTCCTGCACCTGCGTGATCGACTGGACCAGCGAGATCGCGAACCCGACGACGAGGCTGGTGATGAGGATGGGTGCGGCGAGCTTCCCGGCGAGGAGGAGCCCCTGCACGCCGATGTCCATGACCTGGTTGGTGTCCACGCTCAGCTCCCGTTGTAAGAAGACACGAGGGTGGTGGCGAGGATGCCCCACCCGTCGACGAGGATGAACAGGAGGATCTTGAACGGCAACGAGATCATCACCGGCGGGAGCATCATCATGCCCATCGACATCAACGCGCTCGAGACGACGAGGTCGATGACGAGGAACGGGACGAAGATGACGAACCCGATGATGAACGCCGCGCGGAGCTCTGAGATCAGGAACGCCGGGATCAGGGTGATCATGTCGACGTCCTGCGGGGTGCCGGGGTTGTCCAGCCCTGCAGCCCGGGTCATCAGCGCGATGTCCTCCTCGCGGGTGAACCCGAGCATCCACTGACGGAGCGGCTCTGTGCCGGCGGTCATTGCCTGGTCGAAGGTCATGTCGCCTGCGAGGTACGGCTGCACACCGGCGTTGTTCACATCGGTGAGTACCGGCCACATGATGAACGCGGTCAGGAACAGCGCGAGACCTGCGAGCACCTGCGTGGGCGGGATCGACGGGAGCCCGAGCGCATTCCGGGTCATGCCGAGCACCACGAAGATCTTCGTGAATGACGTCATCATCAGCAGCAGCGCCGGGGCGACGCTGAGGACGGTGATGGTCAGCAGAGTGACGATCGCCGATGACGGGGTGCCGTCCGGGCCGTTGATCGTCACCCCGAAGGAGCCGGTGCCGGGCGCGGCCGGGTCCGTCGGTGGGGTCGGGTCGATGGGCGCGGCGAAGCTCGGCACGGCGGTCGCGAGGACTGCGGTGACGGTGACTGCCGCGAAGATCGCGGCGTACCAGGCGAGCTTCCGCGACCGGGACGTGGTCGCGGCAGCTGTCATTGGGCGGGTCCCTGCCTCACGGCTTCTGCTGTCCGCATCCGTGCGGCGAGCGAAAGGGCGACCCCGCGGAGCGATCCGTGCGTTGCGGGTGTGGTTATGGTGTCGGCGGCGTGACGTTCGCCGAGCTCGGCGGCCGCTTCGTCGTCGAGGGTGAACTCTGGCGCTTCGGGGAGTTCGGTGTCGTGGAGGAGCGTGACCTGCTGGTCTGCGACACCGATCAGGAGCCGGCGGCCGCCGTGGTCGACGACGACGAGGGAGGCGCGCTTGCCGAGCGCCTGCTTACGCACGACGGTGAGGTCACCGCCGACGGGTCGGCGGGCGCCGGTCTTGCCGCGGTCCAGGCGGCCCTTCAGCCACCAGAGCAGCGCTAGGACCGCCGCCAAGGCGACGACGCTGCGGCCGATCATCATGAGGTCCATCAGGCGATGGCGTCCTCGTCGAGGATCCGGGTGATGCGGACGCCATAGTCCTGGTCGACGACGACTACTTCGCCGTGCGCGACGAGCTTGTTGTTCACGCGGATGTCGGCTGGGGCGCCGGCGGCGCGGTCCAGTTCGACGACGTCGCCGGGCTTGAACCCGAGGACGTCCTTGATGAGGAGCTTCCGGGTGCCGATGACGACGGTGAGGGTCACTTCGACGTTGCTGACCCGGGGGAGCCGGTCGGCGAGCCCGTCGAGTCCGCCGTTGCCGCCTTCGCGGACGTGGACGGCAAACCAGCCGACTCGCTTGGTTCCGTCTCGGAGCTCGAACCGGCCGGTGGTGTCAGGGTTGTCGATGATCGCGGCGCCACCGGCGCTCACGTCGCTGATCTGGCCGACACCGATCACATCGGCTGCGGACGCGAACGCGGACGCGACCGCCACTTCCACGGACAGGCCGGTCGAGGAGAGCAGATCCTTGTCATCGAACGCGACGACGAGGTCGGCGCTGGTCGCACCGACCAGGGTCACTTGGTAGGCGTTCGTCGCCGCGCTCGCACCGTCCGCCGGCACTGGCACGGCGGTCAGCTGCTTCGAGGTGGGAAGCGACTTCACGAGCGCGTCGGCGACCGCCGACAGGTCGATGGTGGTCAACGGTTCGTCTCCTTGGTGTCGGTGATGGTGCATGCCAGACGGGTTCCGGCTTTGCCGAGCGCGGCGGAGCCGACCGGTTGGCCGTCCACGGCGACCAGCATCGGTCGATCGGTCGGGTGGGTGAGCTTGATCAGCTGGCCTACCTCGAGCTGGAGGATGTCCTTGGTGGTGACCTCGAACGGGGTGAGGTTCAGTGTCAGGTCGACGGGGACTTCCGCGATCTGGCGTTCCAGCAGCGGCCGTGCTTCGCCGTCGCGGATCACGGGGTTCGCGTCGCCGAGGCGGCGGAGCAGCACCTCGGACGGGAACGCGAGGGTGGCACGGGCGACCCGTTCGGCGGTCTGGACGGTGAACGAGGCGATCACCATCAGCTCGGCGGGGGCGGCCGCCTGCGCGAACTGTGAGTTCGACGCGACCGAGCTCATCTGGATGTCGCCTTCGAGCAGCCCGTTCAGGCAGTAGCGGAGGTCGTCGATGAGGTCTTCGACGAGCTTGCGGAGGAGCGCCTGCTCGATCTGGGTGAACGGGCGTTCCGGCTCTTCATGGGATCCGTCGCCGCCGAGCATGTGGGAGAACCAGGACAGCGCTGCCGCTCCGGGGAACTGGACGACCGCCTTCGCGGGCTCCTCGCCGAGGTCGCAGAGGACCATCGTGGTCAGTGAAGGCAGCGCTGCGGCGTACTCGTCGTACGTGGTCATGGTGACCTCGTCGAACGTCACCTGTGAGCGGGTGCGGATGTTCGCGGTGAGCTGGGTGCCCCATTGGCGGGCGAACGTCTCGAACGCGACCTCGAGCACACGGGAGTGCTCCCGGGCCAAGGTCGTCGGTCGACGGAAGTCGTAGAGCTCTGGCGGCTTGGGAGCGGGGTGGTTCAAGGATCTCGCGTCTCGGTTGCTCACGTCAGAACTATCGGCAGCACGGCCCGGTGACGTAAGACCGGGAAGGCTCACCGATCACATGCGCGGAAACCGTGCCGGCGAAGGTGAACGTCTCCCATGCGCGGGTTACGCCATTTGGAGAGCCTCCTGCGGGGTGTGGATCCGGTTCAGGTGCTCTCGCACCGGCTGGCGGGCGTCAACGTTCAGGGCGGCGCCGAGGACACCTGCGGCGACCACGGGGGAGACGACGTCAGCGGCCTGCAGGAACTGGGAAGACCGGGAGCCCTGCCACGGGTACGACCGGTCGAACCCGACGAGCAGCCCCGCCTCCGCCGGGGTGAGCCGCAGCCCGTCCTCGCGCTCCCAGGTCCGTGATGAACCGGTCAGGCACCAGGACGTCTTGTCCGCAGAGAACCGGTTCCCGCCGGTCGGCTTGCGGTTCCCGCGAGTGACGATCTGGTGGCCTAGGCCCCAACCGAGCGCCTCCGCCATCGTCGTGGTGCGCTCCTCCAGCTGGAAGCCGACAGTGGACGGGGAATGCTTCCGGGCGACGAGGAACGTCCGGCGCCGGCGTGAGGCGACACCGTAGTCGGCGGAGTCGACGTCCAGGACATCGCACCAGTCCCACCCGACACTGAACAGTTCTGCGGACAGGTCCTCCCATGCGAACTCGACGGACGGCACCTGCTCGAACACCGCCCACTCGAGGTTCGGGAGGGTCAGCGCCCAGAGGCCCGCCTCGGCGAGGAGTGCGGTGCGCCGGTCCTCGACGTCCGCGACCGACTCCAGCGCCTCCTCGATCGGGATGTCCCAACCGACGGAGGTCCACACGTCTAGGACCTTCTGGTAGTCCTCACCGTTGCCGGTCCGGCGGCCGCTCGCTGAGAACGTCGGACACGGCGCCGAAGCGATCAGGCCGGTCGCCGACCGGAACCGGTCGTACCGGAGCGCGCGGACGTCACCGAGCTCACGGCGGTGCCCGGCCGCAGTCGCGGTGGCACAGGCGTCCTTCGAGATGTCGAACCCGGCGATGTCGAGGTCCTGGCCGAGGATCCGGGCGCCTTCATCCCAGCCGCCAGGACCGGCGAACAGGTCGACGGTGCGGGGGCTGGCGGCGGTCAAGGTCTGCTTCATGCCACGCTCATGCGCGGCGTGGGGCTGGCCCACCCAGGCTTTCCGGCCTCTGGTCGGCGTCAGCCGGTCCGCACTAAGGTGTTGCCCAACGGCGCTGACCAGTCGATCGTCGGTGCGAGCGTGGGCTCGCAGACATCCGGCTCGACGGGGCGGGGCGCCAAGTTGACCCCGGGGGAGGGGTGTCATGTCAGCAGACCTTGGAACGCCGGAAGCATGGCTGCGGGTGGGCAGATGGACCGGGGAGACCCGGGTCACGAACGTCGCTCAGGGTGTCGAGGAAGTCGTCGACTGCACGAACCTCGACATGGTCGCGGTCCAGGAGGACGAATATTCTCGACGGCCTGGACGACGCAAATGGGTTGGAACTGCCGATACCAAAGTCGCGTGGACGCACACCGCTTACGCCGGAATCTGGACCGGCAAAGGGCGGGCGTCCGCGAAGGCTGAGGTCGAGATTGTGGTCGAGCTCAATGCCTTGCACGGCTCGAGCCGCGGCACTGTCTTCAGTTTCAACGTCAGCCTTCCAGATTCAACAGCCCGCAGAATCGGGCGATCGGGCCAAAGCCAAATGGAGGACGAATACTCGCCGCATGGGAGCCTGGGCAGCGTCACGCACTTCCTGCCTGACCCTCCTTCGAACCTCGACGAATGGGTGGCGGAAGGCACTGAGCAAACCACCCTCGGTGATTTCACCGAGACTTCCCAGTGGTTGTTGCGCGGGAAACCGGGCATACGGAAGGTCCTCTTCTGGGTGAACGCATTCATTCCGCGTGATGTGCCGGGAGTCACCAAGACGATCCCCGGCTCGGGCGAGCATGCCGGGAAGACGATGATCCCATCCACAGTCTGGGGTGACTGTTTCCGTACCGACCAGAGGACGTTCGACTCGGACAGAAACGCTTCCACTCGACTCCACAGCGAAGCGGAAATCGACGTCGTAACCCAGGCCCTTACTCAGAAACACTGGTGCAACGAGACCATCGAAATCGACTGCGAGGACGGGACCGAGGAGGCGAGAGCGAAGGGGAGAACCGACCGCATGAAGTTCGAGGACCCGAAAATCAGCTCCGACGCGCGGACATTCAACATCGCTGCGAGTGCTGCATCAAGCAACCCGCTCGTCCGCGCCTCGCGAGCGGTGGGGGACATTGACTGGAGCGGAGACGTGAGGCTCGCCATGAGCGCGGATGGGCGTGGGGCAGAGTTCACCTTCACCGGAAAAGTAGACGAGTTTCCCGCCTACGAGATGTACGTGCAAGCCGACGATCAGAAGCCGAAGGAGGTATTCACCGAGGTCCCGCGCACGGGTGCGTCGGCCATGAATCTCGTAGGAGACGCCAATCGGCACGTGTCGTCGACTGTCCACCTGCACGTCGACCCTTGAATCAGACACTGGCTTAGTGCCCGCCCGACTCCTTCTTCGGCTCGCTCTTCTTGCCGCCCTCGGCTTCCTTCTCAGCCGCCTTGTGTGACGCGTCGCTGGCAGCTTGCCGGTCGGCGTTGACGAGGCCGGGGATGAGCGCGCGGACCGATTCGGGTTCGTCGGAGAGGATAACGACGTCGACGCGGCGGTTCATCTGCTGGCCGGCTGGTGAGGCGTCGGAGGTGATCGGCCGCGCGGATCCGAAGCCGACTGCGCCGGTGCGGGTCTGCGCGACCCCGGTGCGTTCGACGAAGAACCGTACGACCTGGGTGGCGCGGCCGGAGGAGAGCTCCCAGTCGGTCGGGAACGGCGCGGGGGATCCGTGCGGGTCGGCGTGCCCTTCGACGGACACCTCGTGCGGGATGGGGGCGATGACGCCGCCGATGGAGGAGAGGACGTCGATCGCTTTCGTGGAGAGGTCGGTGCTGTTGCCTTGGAAGAACGTCTCTGCGCCGACGAGGCGGACGGTGAGGCCACGCTGGTCGATGGTGTAGTTGACGGCGCCGGCGAGGCCCTTCCCGGCGAGCGACGCGTCGATCTGGTCGCGGATCGCTTCGAGGGACTCGATCTCGCGGATTGCGAGGTCGACGTCGGTGATGAGCTCGCCTTCTTCGTCGACGAGGTCTGGCGGGACGATGACGCCGTCAGCGGTGTCGATGGTGTCGGATGACTCCACACCGAAGCCGGTGGCGAGGGACTCCTTCAACTTCTCGTACTTCTCAGCGCTGGGGGAGGACATCGCGAAGAGCACGATGAACAGGCACATCAGGACGGTGACCATGTCCATGTAGGACGCCATCCATCGCTCATCGACGTGATGTTCGATGCTTCCGCTGCCGCGGCGCTTCCGCGTGGCCATGCCGGGCTACTTCTCCTTGGTGAGCAAGTGGTCCGGCACCATCGCGCGGAGACGTTCACCGAGCAGGCGGGACTGGATGCCGTTCTGGATGGCGAGGACACCTTCGAGGGCGAGGATCTTGTTCTCCTCCTCGACCTGCGCGAGCCGGCCGAGGCGGTCACCGAGGGGGAGCCAGATGAAGTTCGCGGACACGAGACCCCAGAGGGTGGCGACGAACGCGGTGGCGATCGACGGGCCGAGGGTTTCGGGGGAGTCGAGGTTCTCGAGCACGTGGGTGAGGGATACGACGGTACCGATGATGCCGATGGTCGGTGCGTACCCGCCGAGGGTCTTGAAGAACTTCGCGGAGAGCTTCATGTCGGCGACCCTGGAGTGGATGTCGGCGTCGAGGAGTTCGCGGAGCTCGTCGGAGTCGGTGCCGTCGGCGATGTTCTGCAGTGCGTTCTTCAGGAACTCGTCGTCGGTCTTGTTCGCGTCTTCCTCGAGGGAGAGCAGGCCCTCCCGGCGGGCCTTATCGGCGACGCCGACGAGCTGGTCGATGATGTCCTGCGGCTTCTGGCTGCGGCCGATGAGAGCCCTGGGGATCGACCCGAACGCGCGGAGTGCATCCTTCAGTCGTCCCGAGGCGAACCCGACGGCGATGGTGGCGCCGAACACGAGGATCATCGGCGGGGCCAGGAGAAGCGATTCGACGTGCGCGCCCTCCATGGTGATCATGGCGAACACGGACCCGAACGCGAGGAGGATCCCGACGATCAGTGCGACATCCATCAGCGTGCCTTCCTGTCAGTACCAGGAGGCACGATCGGGTCGAGTCGGAGGAGCGTGGCGACGGACGGGTCGGCGTCCCGCATCTGGAACGCCGCGGCGAGCACTCGGGCGCGGTGGCCTTGGATGAGCTCGATGACGTCGGCGACGTGCTCTCGGACGTTGTAGGTGGACCCGTCGACCATGAACAGGGTCGTGTCCGGGGCTTCTTGGACTCGTTCGATCAAGTCCGGGTTGACTGCGAACGTCGTCCCGTTCAAGCGCGTGACGACGATCATGTACAGGCTCTCCTAGAGGGTGGTGACGCGGGTGCGCCTGACTGCACCATCGGCTGTGAGAGCCGTTTCGTTAGGCTGCGCGGGGTGGGGACGGCTCTGGCCGGCACCTATCCGATGCCGGCCAGAATTGCCTGCTGAGCGGGTCGAGCCTTACCGCTTGAGGTTCGTGACCTCTTCGAGGATCTGGTCGCCGGTGGTGATGATGCGGGCGTTCGCCTGGAAGCCGCGCTGGGCGACGATGAGGTCGGCGAACTCCTGGGACAGGTCGACGTTCGACATCTCGAGGTACCCGGATGCGAGCTTCCCGTACCCGGCGGATCCGGCGGTGCCGTACTGGACGGCGCCGGAGTTCGCGGTGGCTTCGTAGGTGGACCCGCCAGCCTTCATCAGACCGCCGGGGTTGATGAAGGTGGCCATGGCGATCCGGGCGAGCGGTTCGTTCGCACCGTTGGAGAAGGTGCCGACGATGGTGCCGTCGGGGGAGATGGCGTACGAGTCGAGCGAACCGACGGCGCGGCCGTCCTGGCCGGTGACGCCGACGGTGGTGAGCTTCGCGAACCCTGTGGTGGTGGTGAAGTCGATCGGGAGGCCGCCGATGGTGAGGTTGCCGGCGGAGGTGAGCGCTCCCGACGCGTAGGTGAGCGTGCCGGCGCTCGTCCCCCCTTCCGAGACGTCCCACCCTGTGGCGTTCCGGGTGAACGTGATCGAGAGGGTGGTCTTGTTGCCGGCGGCGTCGAAGACGTCGAGGTCGCGGATCAGGGTGTCACCGACCGCGGCGTCGTCGGGCAGGTTCCCGCCGAAGGTTGCAGCGGTGGTGGCTCGCGCCGGGGAGATCGCCTTCAGCGGAAGGGTGATGTCCTGCATCGGCCCGCCCGGGTTGATCACCCCGTTCGTGCCGATCCAACCCTGCACGAGGTCACCGGATGGGCTGACGAGACGGCCTAGCGGGTCGAACTCGAACGCTCCGGCCCGGGTGTACAGGGTCTGCTCTCCGGAGCGGACGGTGAAGACCCCGTCGCCGGAGATCATGAGGTCGGTGGGCCGGCCTGTCGCCTTCGCGGAGCCCTGAGCGAAGTTCGTGGAGATACCGGCCACCTGGACGCCGAGACCGACCTGCGCCGGGTTGGTGCCGCCGATCTCCGGGGTGCCGGCGCCGCCGCCTCGGAGGATCTGCGACAGGGTGTCCTGGAACTGCGCCTGGGAACCCTTGAATCCGGGGGTGTTGACGTTGGCGATGTTGTTGCCGACGACGTCGATCATCGTCTGGTGCGAGCGGAGGCCGGAGACTCCGGAGAAGAGTGCGCGAAGCATGGGTGCCTTTCGGTGGTTCGGTCAGGAGCCCTTGATGCCGGAGATGGCGTCGAGGGAGATCTCGGTGTCACCGACGGTGACGGTGGGTACGGATCCGGTGAAGGAGACGGACGAGGCAATCCCGGTGACCTCGTCGCCGTTCTTGTCCTTGTAGGTGACCTCACGGCCGATCAGGGCGCTGGCAGAGCTTCGCATGTTGAGCGCGAACGACTCTTCGCTGAGCTTGGACATGTTCGTCAGCTGCTCCATGGACGCGAGTTGCGCGGTCTGCGCCATCATCTGGCTGGTGTCCATCGGGCTGGTCGGGTCCTGGTACTGCATCTGCGTGATCAGCAGTTGCAGGAACATCTCCCCATCCATCTCCTGCTTGGGCGCCCTGGTCTGCGGGGTCGAGTACATGCTCGCGCCGGTGGAGCTGACAGCTTCGACGGTCATTCCGGTGGAGCTCCTTAGGCGAGGATGTCGAGGGTGGTGGTCGGGCGGTGCGCCGGGCGTTCCCGGTCGCGGCTCTCCTGAGACTGTCGGCCGCCTGCAGGCTCTCGGTTAGCAGGGCCCTGGTCGCGGCCGCCGGCCTGCTGTTCCCGGAACCCGTGCCCTGGCTGGTCTGTGACGCTGCGGCCGCCCAGCTGCACGTCAGCGTTCATCCCGGCAGCGGCGAGGTCGCGCCGGAGGTCGCCGATGATCTGCTTCACCGCGTCTCTGCCGTCCGAGCTTGGGGTGAGGAGTTCGATGCGAATGTGCTCCCCGTCGATGTGCGCCTTCACCGTGACCGGCCCGAGCTTCTCAGGGGTGACCTGCATGGTGACGGTGTGGGTGCCGTCTCCTTGCCGGGCGAGGTTTCGTACGGGTTCGGTGAGTTGGGCGTGCAGTGTGCCGCTGGTGGTGGTGGCGGGCGGTGTCGTGGCCGGCGGTGTGGGTGGTGCGGTTGTGGTTGCGGTGGTGACGGCCGGCGCTGCGCTTTGGGGTGCGGTGGGTGCGGCGGGTGCTTCCGTGTCGGTGTTCGGGGTGTTGGTCGTGGCGGCGGCTGGTGCGCCGGGGGTGATTTCCGCGGCCGGTTGTTGGGGCTGCTGGGTGGGTGTTGGGGTGCTGGCGGCCGCGGGTTCGGTGACTGGCCGGTGTGTCGCTGAGGGCCGCTGTTCGGGTGCTGGTGCGCCGGATGTGGCGTGGGTAGGTTCGGTGGTGGCTGGGATGCGCCGGGCAGGACCGGCAGTGGTCGTGGGCGGGGTGGTGGGAGTTGCTGCTGTGGCGGCTTCGATCGCCCCGTTCTCCTTGGGTGCTGGGTTGGTTGTGGTCTGCTGTGGGTCGGCGACGGCCGCGGTGGGGGTTGCGTCGGCTGGTACTGCACCTGGGATGGGTTGTGGGGTTGCGACCGGTGCCGGGTCGGCGATGGTGAAGACCTGCGCGGTGAGGTCAAGCGTCTGCGGTTCGCCGCCGTTGACGTCTTCGGGCCCCGGCTCGTTGTCGGCGGGTGCGTCCTCTGCTGGCGCTGGCGCCGCGAACAACCCCGGCTGGCCGGTGAGGGCGCCGAACATCTCTGCGAACAGGCCGGGCTGCCCGACGGTCGGGGCGCCCGCGCCGGCGGGTGTGCTGGTGGGGATGAGCCCTGGGATGACGGCCACGTTCATGAGGTCCTTCCGAAGGCGGTCAGTTGGGACGCGCCGATCAGGTCGATGAGGGAGTTGCTGCTGCCGGTTGTGGTGGAGCCTGCGATGAGCTTCTGGAGTGCTTCGAGCTGTGCGTTCTGCGCGGAGGTTACGGTGGACGCCGTCGACGGTGCTGGGGCGTCCGGGACGACCCGGCGGATGGTCTGGATGTCGGCGTCGGTGAGCCAGTTCTTCTGGTACGACACGGTCCGCCCTTCGTAAGGGGCGTGGACGACCATGCCGTCGCCGGCGTAGATGACGATGTGGTCGGCGTTGTGGGTGACGATCAGGTCGCCTGGTTTCGCGTCGGCGAGAGAGCCGACTTCGGTGCCGATGTTCTGCTGGTCCCTGACGAGTCTGGGGGAGTCGATCCCGAGGCTGTTCAGGACGGTCTGGACAAGCCCGGAGCAGTCCATGCCGGTGGAGTCTTCTCCGCCGAGGACGTAGGGGACGCCGAGGTACTTCTTGGCTTCGGCGACGATGTCCTCACCGCTGACGCCGGTCGGCGCGGATGCGGTGAGGGTGGCGTCGAACTCAGCGGCGGTGGTCGCGGACACCTCCTGGCTCTTGGGTGTGGTGGCGGGTTCGAAACCGAGGGTGGTGCGGATCTCATCGATCCGTGAGAGCGCGTCGGTGTAGCTCACCGGTTTCCCTTCCGGGCGCCGGCGTTCCGTGCGGCGATCTCGTCGATGGCGGCTTGTTCGTCGCGGAGGTCCGCGGCGTGCTCCGCCTCGAGGTGGCGGTCGTGGAGCTTGTCGAGGCTCTTCGTCGCCCGGCGGGCTCGTTCAGCTTCGAACGCTTTGGCTCGGGCGTCGGCTTCGTCGAGTTTCACGACGGCGTTGAGCTCTTGCACCATGGCAGCGCCGGTGGAGCGTGCGGCGGCGATCGCGCGGAGCTGTTCGACAGTGACGGCGGAGTCGCCGTAGCCGGCGAGGTTGTTCCGGGCCCGGTTCACCGCATGCTCTGAGGAGCGGAGCCGGTGGTTTGCTTCGGCGAGGTCGGCTTCGGCTTGGTCCTGCTCGAGCCGTCGGAATCGGAGCAGACCGTCGAGCGGCCAGCGGGAACCCATCATGCACCTCCGAGGTCGGTGGTCAGGCGGGCGATCTGCGCCCAAGAGGTGTCGTACGGGGCTTGCTCGTCCATGGACTGACGGAGGAACGCGGTGATCTGCGCGTCGTGGGCGATCGCCTGGTCGACGAGCCGGTTCGCGCCTTCCCGGTACGCGCCGACGTCGATGAGGTCTTGGACGCCTTGTTTCGCGGCGAGGTGCTGGCGGAGGGTGGTGGCGTGCTGCCGCTGTTCGGCGGTGGTGACCTTCGACGCGACACGGCTGATCGACGCGAGCGGGTCGATGGCTGGGAAGTGACCGGCGACGGCGAGGCGGCGGTCCAGGACGACGTGCCCGTCGAGGATGGATCGGGCGGCGTCGGCGATCGGTTCGTTGTGGTCGTCACCGTCGACGAGGACGGTGTAGATCCCGGTGACGGAGCCGGTCTCGGCGGTGCCTGCGCGTTCGAGGAGGCGGGCGAGGGTGGAGAACGTCGACGGCGGGTACCCGCGGGTGGCGGGTGGTTCTCCGACGGACAGGCCGATCTCTCGTTGCGCCATCGCGACACGGGTGAGGGAGTCCATCATGAGGACGACGTCGGCGTTGTCGTCGCGGAATGACTCGGCGATCCTCGTGGCGGTGAACGCTGCGCGGAGTCGCATGAGGGCTGGTTCGTCGCTGGTGGCGACGATGACGACGGAGCGGGCGAGGCCTTCTTCGCCGAGGTCGTCTTCGAGGAACTCGCGGACTTCGCGGCCGCGTTCGCCGATGAGGGCGATGACGGACACTTCCGCGTCGGTGCCGCGGGCGATCATGGAGAGGAGGCTGGACTTGCCGACACCGGATCCGGCGAACAGGCCGATGCGTTGTCCGCGGCCGAGGGTGGTGAGGGTGTCGAGGACGCGGACGCCGGTCTGCACCGGTGCGGTGATCCTGGCTCGGGTCATCGCGTTCGGTGAGGAGTTCGCGGGGGACACGTACCGTGGTGCGGTGAGCGGCCCCTTCCCGTCGATGGGGCGGCCGAGCCCGTCGAGCACCCGTCCGAACAGGTGCCGGCCGGTGGGGATGGTGGCGCCGCTGCGGAGCGGGCGGACGCGCATCCCTACGCGGAGGTGCCCGGCGGTGGAGACGGGCATGCAGCGGGCGGTGCCGGCTTGGACGGCGACGACTTCGAGTTCGGGGCCGTGGTCGACGGTGAGGAGGTCACCGACGGCGGCGCCGGTGCCGGTGACGTCGACGGACAGGCCGACCGCGGCGGAGACGGTGCCGACTCGTTCCGGTGCGGCTGCTGCGGCGACCGCGTCAAGCCGGTCGGTGAGGAGGATGGTCATCGGGCGCCTCCGCGGAGTGCGTCGGCGGCGCGTTCGTATGCGGCGGTGATGGTGGCGTCGAGGTATCCGCCGTCAAGGTCGACGGTGGAGTCGCCGCGGTTTAGGCCGGCGCCTGGTGCGAGCGTGACACCTTCGGGGAGTGTGATGTCGCTGAGGACGGTGATGTCGTCGGGGTGGAGCCGGACGGTCTTGGAGAGTTCCCCGGTCGGGTGCTGCAACGCACGGGTGAGCGCGGCGTGGGCGGCGTGGGCGGTGTCGGAGAGTTCCGCGTCGATGATGTGGCGGGCGACCTCGAGCGCGACGTACGTGGCGGATTCCGTGGCGGTGGCTGCTTCCGCGGCGGCGCGGGCGTCGAGAGCTGCTGCGGCTACGGCGAGGACGTCCAGGGCGGCGTTCACCCGGGCGTCGCGGTGCTTCTCCGCGGCGTCATGCTCGGCTTGCAGAGCGGTGCGGAGCGCGGCGTTGTCCTGCTCGGCGGCGCGGGCGCCGTCGGCGTACCCGGCGGCGAATCCGTCCTTCCGCCCGGACAGGCCGGGCATCCCGCGGTCCGCGCGGACGTCCGGGATCTCCAACGACCGCGCGTCAGTCAACGAACACGTCCTCCTCGGCGCGGTGCACGGTGATCTGCCCCTCCTGCTCGAGGGAGCGGATCGCACGGACCACCTCTGCGCGGGCTTCCTCCACCTGGGAGGCGCGGACCTGCCCGAGGGTGTTCAGTTCGTCGCCGAGGAGGTCGCGGTTGCGCTCCGACAGGTTCGAGCGGATCTTCTCCTGCACCGGTTCCGGGGAGCCCTTCATCGCGACGGCGAGGACGGCGATTTCGATGCCGCGGAGCACCAGCTGCACGTCGCGGGCTTCAAGGCGGACGATGTCGGCGAAGGTGAGCAGGCGGGAGCGGATTTCCTCCGCAAGCTCCGGGTTCCGGGCTTCCAGCCCGTCGAGGACGGCCTTCTCGGTGTCCACCGGGGCGCGGTTGATGATGTCGACGAGCGGCTGGATGCCGCCGGCGACCTCAGCGGAGGAGCGGGGACTGACGACCGCGGCTGCTCGGGACTTCAACGACGTCGCGAGGAGCGACACCGCTTCCGGGGTGGCTGCGGACATCTTCGCGATCGCCTCGGCGACATCGGTGCGGGAGGACGCCTTCAGCTGGGAGAGGATGTTCGACGCGTGCACCGGGCGGAGGTGCACCATCACCGTGGCGATCGACACCGGCATCTCACCCTCGAGGAGCGCGGCGACCTGTGCGGCGTCGGCGGCGTCGAGGAACTCGAACGACCGGCCGGCCATGGAGGAGTTCACCTTCCCCATGAGCCCGGCAGCCTTCTCGGCACCGAACGACGCGGTCAGCAGGTCCTCAGCGAAGTCGCGGCCGCCCCGGGAACCGACACGGCCTTCGACGACCATCTCGTGGTAGTCGAGGAGGGCTTGCTCGACGATGTCCGCGTCGACCTTCCGCATCTTCACGATCTCCGACGCGATCTCCTGCGCCTCGTCCTCAGAGAACTGGCGGAGCACCTCAGCGGCGGTGTCGGAGTCCAGGTTCATCAGGACGATCGCGGTCGTCTGGATGCCGGTGAGGGAGTCCTTCGTCAGGGTCGTCACTTGGTGTCCTCCATGATCGCGCGGAGGTGCGCGGCCATCTTCTGCGGGTCAGACGTTGCCAGGCGGGCGAGGGACGCCCTGGCGATGTCCACCTGGGGCGGGGCTTGCGGGATGTCGAGCTCGTCGAGGATGGGCTCCTCCACGGCGACCGGGGCGGGCTCCGGTGCGGGGAACAAGTCCAGCTCTGCCGGGTCGAGCGGTTCACGGCGGGACCGGCCGCGACGGAAGAGGAGGATCATCCCGAGGACGGCAATGATCGCGACAGCCGCTGCGATGATCGACGTGCGGATGATGTCGGACAGCTGCTCGTTCCGTTCCGCTTCGTCCGCGTCGGAGAGCGCGTCCTGCGCCTCCTGGGCGGCGTCACCGTTGAACTGCACCAGCTCGACCGCGACCTCGTCGCCGCGGTCCTCGTCGATGCCGGCGGCTGCGGCGACGATCGCCTCGAGGGTGGCGCGGGTGACACCGTCGAGGGATTCCTCGTTGACGGCGACGGACACTGTCTGCCGTGCCACCTGACCGGCCGGGACGTTCCGGACCTCTGTCTCCTTGTTCACGGAGTTGTTCCGGACCGTCTTCTCGGAGTTGTACGTGCCGGCGTCCTGCTCGCCGTTCGGCACTGCGATGTTGTCCGGGCCGAGGACGCCGGTGGCGTTCCCTGCACCGCCGGTGTACTCCTCCGTCTCGGTGGATTCCGACAGCGGCGGGACGTCATCCGTGGCGGTGAACGTCTCGGAGGTGACCTGCGACGTGTCCTTCGACACGGTCGCGGCGACCGCGACGGTTGAGTTGCCCGGCCCGACGATCCGGTCCAGCATCTGCTGGACGCTCGCGCGGGTCCGGTCCTCGAAGTCGGCGGCGACCTTGTCAGCGGCGCCGGAACCGTCAGCCTGAGTGGACAGAACAGCACCGGAGGAGTCGATGACAGACACCCCGGCGACGTCCATCCCCTCGATGGAAGCGGACGTGAGGTGGGCGATGGAGTTCACCTGGTCGGAGGTGAGAGTGATCCCGGCTTTCGTGCGGATGAACACCGACGCGGTCGGGTCTTCCTTCTGCTTCGCGAACACCGTCTCCTCGGGGATGGCGATCTGCACCCGGGCGGCTTGGACGCCGTCCATCGCGGAGATCGTCTTCTCCAGCTCACCTTCGAGAGCCCGCTTGTACGTGACGGACTGCTGGAACTCAGAGGAGGTGACACCCATCTTGTCGAGGAGGGCGTACCCGCCGGTCTCCGACGCCGGCAGGCCTTCCGATGCGGCCTTCAGCCGCTGCTCGTACACGACGTCCTGCGGGACCATGATGGTCGCGCCGCCGTCTGCGAGCTCGTACTGGACCCCGTCAGCCTGCAGCTGCTCCACGATCGCGGAGGCGTCCTCCCCGGCAAGGCCGGTGAACAGCGGGGTGAGGGTCGGCTTGGTCGCGAACGTCGCGAAGGCGACGATCCCGAGGGTGACGACGGCGACGCCGATGACCGCGAGAGCCTTCTGCGCGGTGGTGAACCCGCCGACCGTGGACTTCAGCCGGCCGAACATGGAGGTGATCTGGCGGGGCATCAGGCCTGCATCCGGAGGATCTCGTTGAACGCGTCGACACCCTTGTTGCGTACCGCGGCGACCAGTTCGAGGGTGACCGCGGCGCGGGTCGACGCGATCGTGGCGGCGTGAATGTCGTTCAGGTCGCCGGTGATCGCCTGCATCGCCAGGGTCGACGATTCACCCTGCAGGGCCTGGGCGTTGTCGATCGCACCGGTGAGGGCGTTCTCGAACCCGGTGCCGGTCACCGCGGCGGGCTGGTCGACCTGGGCAAGGTAGCCGGTGCCGGCGACCTGGGAGATGGAGGTGATGGCGTCGATGGTCATGGGGGTCAGTTGCGTCCGATCTGCAAGGCTGCCTCGTAGGTGGTCTTCGCGCGGTCCACGACAGCGGCGTTGGCTTCATATCCGCGCTGCGCCATGATCAGCGAGGTCATCTGGGTGGACATGTCGATGTCCGGCATCCGCACGTACCCTTCCTCGTCAGCGAGGGGGTTGTCCGGGTCGTACGCGAGGCGGCCTTCCGCATCACCGAACCGGGTCGCGGCGACGTACACGCCGCCGCCGTCACCGGCGGTCGCTTCGATGTACCGCGCCTGGAACGCCGCACCGTCGGTCGGGGCGGCGGTGTTGATGTTCGCGAGGTTGTCGCTGACCGCGTCCAACCACTTCCGGTGCACCGTCAACGCGGTCCCGGCGATCCCGATCGCGTCGAACGTCATCAGCTGCTCCTCAGGGCGGTTCGGACCGCGGAGAACTTCCCATCGATCGCCTGCGAAGCGAACTGGAACCGGAGGACCGTGTCGATGTTCGACAGGGTCTCCGTGTCGAGGTTCACGTTGTTGCCGTTCAGCTTCGTCGGCTCGAGCGACTCCTTCGTCGTCGCGACCGCGCGGCCGTCACCGGCGGAGATCGACTCCGCAAGCGCATCCTCGAACTGCACCCGCTTCGAGTGGTAATCCGGGGTGTTCACGTTGGCGATGTTGTCGGCGATCGCACGCTGCCGGGCGGCGAGCCCATCCAACGCGCTTTCAAGCGCGACCGCGGACACGGAGTCGAACACGTGGAGCCTCAAACTTCCCGGCAGGTGGTGGCCTATCCCTGGCCATGAACAGTGAGCGATCCGTGCTCGAAGAACACTGTCGGCAGCGTGCGCCGGGGATGTTAGAGGCGGTGTGGGTCAGCCTGCGATGTCGAGGTACACCGGCTGGTCGCTGCTGCCCTTCGGGACAGCCTTGATCCCTCGGAGCTCGCGGGCGACGGAGCCGCGACGCTTGGCGAGTTCGGCGTGGAGCTTCTGCTGCATCGAGAGGAGACGTTCCGCGCGGGCACGGAGTTCGTCGGGGATCGGTCCGAGATGCTCGGGTGCCTGCCACAGCGGCTGGATGAGCTCGGTGCGGCCGGCGGACGCGAACTCGTAGTCCGCTTCCATCTGATCGAGCAGGCTGGCCCAGTCGGCCGGTTCAGGCACCGTGGCCGCCGGTGTGAGCGGCCGGCATCGACTCGAGCGCCTGATGCCACGACTGACGGATCGGCTCGAGCAGGCTGATCGCTTCCTCGGTGCGCTTCACGTCACGGGAAGTGTTCGCGTTCACCAGCGCCCGGTACACGTAGTCGTAGAGGGCGTACAAGGCGGGGCCGCCCGACCAGGCGTCAACGTTCAGTGTTGACTGCAGCTCGAAGACGATGTCCTGCGCGTGGATCAACTGCTTCGACGCCTCAGCCCAGTCCGCGGCTTCTTGCGCGATCCGCGCGCGCTCCAGGTCGAGGAGGAGGCGGTCGTACAGCATCGTCAACAGCTGCGTGGGGGAGGCGGACAGCACGGCGTTGCGCTGGTACTCATTGACACGATTGGCGGGGTTCAATTCAGGAGCTTCCTTGCGGTTGTGGTGCGGGTGGGGCTAGTCGTCGTCGCCGGACGAGTACTTCGGCAGGTTCGCCAGTTGCCCGGCGAGGTACGTTGACTGGGAGTTCAGCTTCGACATCGCTACCTCGAGCGCGGAGTACTGACGTTCGAGGTTCGCCTGTCGTGTGGCGAGACGGGTGTCCCACTTCTCGATCTGCTGGCCGAGGTCCTTGATCGTGGACTCTTCGCCCTTGATCTTGGAGGTGAGCGACCCGTCGTACTTGTCGGAGATCCCCTTCGAGGTCGTCTGTACACGGTCTGCGACGGCGGCGAACAGGGTCTGCACCTTGTCGGGATTCTCGGTGATTGCCGCGGCGAACTTCTCCGCGTCGAACTTCAGGACGCCGTCCTTGTCGAAGCTGATCCCGATGGTGGAGGGGCTGATGCCGTCGACCGGTGCTTGGATTGCAGATGCGAGGGCCTGGCGTGCTGTTCGCACCGTGGAGTCACCAGTGAAGTTGCCCCCGGTGGCGGAGCTCTTGCCGTCGGAACCGGTTGTGGTCTTCACCGCGGATTTCGCGGCGATAAGGGCGAAGATCGACGCGGCGTCGTCTACGAACTTCTTCACGATGTCGGCGCTTGCTTTCGCGTCGTCCGCGACGCTGACGGTGACCGGTGCGCTCGTCAGTTTGGAAACCGTGATCTCGACGCCAGGTAGCACGTCGGCGAAGGTGTTCGAGCTGCTCGTGACGATCTGCTCAGCGGTGGTTCCGGCGAACAATGTGAGCTCGGCGTCCGAGCCCTGGCTGATGAGGGCAGAGCCCGCACCGCTCAGGAGGTTCGTCGCCGTGCCGGCATCGACGTCAGCGGCAGACCCTTGGTAGGCCTCGAACGCAGCTTCCTCTCCGGGCTTGGTGGCGGTGAACTGGATCCGGTACAACGGATTCCCGGACGCATCGGCGCCGGACGCGATCTTCGTAGCCTTCACACCGAGGTCGTGATTGTTGACTGCCCTGACAATGTCGTCGATCGAGCTTGAGGCGGCGGTAACCGAGATCTTCTCGCCCGCCGAGTCGACGAACGTCATGGTGGCGGGAACGACCGGCCACGCACTGATGGCGCCGGTGACGATCGTGTGGGTCTTCGCGAGCTTGGTGACCTCGACGTCGAGTTCAGAAGCCTGAGCGGTGGAACCGGCCTTCACAGTCACCGAATCGTCGGACGCCTTCGCTGAGAACGCGCGGATCGCTCCTGGCTTGCCGATGTTCTTCGCTGACTCTACGAACGCGGCGATCTTCGTGTTGAGAGCCTGAAGATCTGTGACCGAAGACTGCGCCTTGGCGACCTTGTTCTTGAGGAGGGTCTGTGGGGCTGCCTCCACCTGCATCAACTGTGCGATCAGGTCAGCGCTGTTGAGCCCGGATGCGAGTCCGGGGAGTGAGATGCCCACGAGTTCCTTCTCTCGATGTGTTTTGGTGCCGGGAAGAGCGAGAGCCTGGCGGCTTCACGGGATGGAGGTCCAGTTCCGTCCGCGATCGTCCGCCAGGCTCTCAGCTGGCTGCTTCGGCCTAGCCGAGCAGCTTCAGCACGCCCTGGTTGGCCTGGTTGGCCTGCGCGAGCATCGCCGTGCCGGCCTGGCTGAGGATGTTGGCCCGGGTGAAGGCGACCATCTCCGAGGCCATGTCCGTGTCGCGGATGCGCGACTCGGCGGCGGCCAGGTTCTCACCGGCGACGGCCAGCGAGTTGATCGTCGACTCGAAGCGGTTCTGGGCCGCACCGAGCGTGGCGCGGCTCGTCGAGATCGCGGTGATCGCGGTGTCGATCGCAGTGATCGAACCCTTCGCGGCTGCGTTGTCGGTCACGTCGAAGACACCGGCAGCGTCGAGGCCACCGAGGTCTGCCCCGGCGTCCGCGAGCGTGACGTCGATGCTGTCGTTCGCGGTGTCACCCGCGCCGACCTGGAAGGTGACCACGCCAGCGGCGCCGGCGGTGCCGTCGAGCAGCTGGATGCCGTTGAAGTTCGCGCCTCCGACCACACGGGCGAGCTCGAGCGACAGGTCGTCGGCTTCCTTCGTGATCGCGGCACGCGAGTCGGTGTTGTTCGAGTCGTTACCACCCTGCACCGCGAGGTCACGCATGCGGTGGAGGATGTTGTGCACCTCGGTGAGGGCACCTTCCGCGGTCTGGATGACCGAGATGCCGTCCTGCGCGTTGCGCTGGGCGACCTTGATGCCGGAGATCTGCGAACGCAGGCCCTCCGAGATCGCGAGGCCGGCGGCGTCGTCCGCGGCGCGGTTGATGCGGAGGCCGGACGAGAGCTTCTCGAGCGACTTCGACAGGGCGTTCTGCGTGCTGTTGAGGTTGCGGTGCGCGTTCAGCGCGGCCACGTTGGTGTTGATCTGGGTACCCATGGTGTGTTTCTTCCTTGATCGGTCGGGATGTCGGCCCGTCCATGGGCCGTTCGAGATACACCCTCGGCAGTGGCTGCCGGATCGTTAGGTCGAGGAAGAAATCGTGTTGCGGGTTACCCGATGAGGCTGGTGATGGTGGTGTGCGCTGTCCCGCCGGAGATCTTCACTTCGCACGTGTACTGAGATCGGACGAGCGCGCCGAAGGCGTTATCGGCGTCGACGTACCCGGTGACGATCCAAGGGCTGCGACCTCGGGCGCTGGACTCGAAGTCCGCGGTCGCCGGGGCTTTCAGGTTCTGCTTCACCGCGTCTTCGCAGGCGAGGATCGCGGCGAACTCGTTGTTGTTCCGGTCCGGGTCGTTCGCGCGCTGCCCGTTCCATGCTTGGAACGCGATGATCGCGATGACGATGAACGGGGTCGCGATCATGAACTTCGCGAAGAAGGACAGCGGCTTCTTCGCCGGCAACGGCGGCGCGATGTGACCACCAGGCGGCTGAGCCGCCGGCGCGGCCGGGAGCGGTGTTCGATGCTCGGTCCACTGGCTGCCGTCCCACCAGCGCAACCCTTCCTGCTCGGTGTCGGGGTACCAGCCTGCAGGGGCCACGCCTGTGTCGTCCATCCGCGCCTTTCCGGTTGTCGCGCTGATCCTATGAGCCATGCGCGGCCGGTGGGGGAAGATCAGGCGGTGGACGCCACCCCAGTTGGGGTGAGCCCGTCGACCTTCTCAGCGAACCGGGCGAGGTACTGGTTCCTGCGAGGAGACGCCGGCCGCGACTCCCATGCCGGCGGTGCGGGCCGGTCACCGTCGCCGTAGTGGGTGTCGAACCCTTCGCGGAGGAGGCGGAGCGCCTCGGTCTTCTGCTGTGACACGGCGGAATGGGTGACACCGAGCTCAGCGGCGACCTCACCGACGGTTCGGCCCTCGAGGTAGATGGTCTCGATGATGTACCGCATCCGCTCGGGCAGGGAGGTGACGGCGGCGTCGAGGTACTGGAGGCGTTCTGCGACGAGAAGGTCGGTACCCGGCAGGGAGATGTCAGCGGCCAACTGCTCGGAGAAGGTTGCGTCGAGGGTTGTGACCGTGCGGGATGCCAGGTCGAGGCCTTCGCGGGCCTTGTCGCGTGTGACGCCGAGCGCACCGGCGACCTCGTCGACGGTGGGGCGGCGTCCGAGCTGCGCGGCGAGGCCTTCAGCGACCTCGGTGGTGTCCTTGATCTGCTTCCGGGTGGACCGTTTCGCCCAGTCGAACGCTCGCATCTCATCGCGGATCCCGCCGATGATGCGTTCACGGGCGAACGACCCGAACGGGATGCCCCGGCCGGAGTCGAACGAGTCGGCGGCTTGGATGAGCGCGAGGGAACCTGCTTGCGCGAGGTCTTCCCTGGACAGGTGGGTGGCGCCGACCATCACTCGGTTGACGAGGTAGCCGACGAGCGGAAGGTTCTCAACGACCATCCGATTGCGTTCCTGGCGATTCAAGAGCTTGCTGGACCTTACTGATGACTTGCCAATGCGCCGCGTGCGGCACCCTGCCGCCGTTTCCCCCGCGTGGAGCGCCTGGCCGCAGGCATTCGGGGGACATGCGGCGAACGGCATCCGCCGCATGCCCAACAGGCATGAGCGACATCGAAGCGGGGGCGTTGAGTTCTGCAGAGGAACTCGTGGTCGAAGCGTTGGTGGCACGGGCGAGGACAGGGGAGTCCTCGTGGGTGCTGCCGCTCAGGCATAGAAGGACGATCGCTTCGCTGGAACGCGGCGGGGTGGTCACCGTCCTGGAAGCACCGACGGACGATGGGTGCCGGGTGGCGCTCACCGACGCCGGCAAGGACCGGTTCACCGCGCCGGGGTACGCATCACCGCTCGAGCTTCAGCTGGCCGGTCTCAGAGCCGAACTGGCCGACCTTCGACATGCAATCCGGTACGCCGGGCATGCGTGCGTCCCGGGTTCATGCTGAGCCTTGTCCGCGCGGTCCGTCTTCACCGCGCCATCAGCACGTCGCCGGCAGGTTTTCCGCGCATGGGTGAGGCGTCCACTCACCCCCGCGGAGGCTCCATGCGTACCCAAGTTCCCTCGTTGTCCAACTTCGCCCGCCAGCAGGCACGCACGGAACGGCCGACCGCCGCGTCGGCGCTCCTGACGCCGACGACCGGCCCGATCCAGCAGCACACGACCCGGGAGGCGGCGCCGGAGCCCGGCCTCGTCGACATCGCCGCGAACGAGATCACCGAGGAGCACGTCGGCGACGACATCACCTTCAGCGTCAGCGGAACCCCGGTCGGAGGGAAGCTCGAGGCGCTCGGCTCCGTGTTCGGCCTCACCGCGGTGAAGGTCGACGGGGTCTCGTTCCTCCTGGACAACACCGTGACCGTGCAGGTCCGCGAGACGAACATCCGCGAGAAGATCCTCACGATCTCCGACCCGGGCCGTCGCGCTCAGCTGATCCACCAGATGTACCTGCGGAAGGGCGGAGCCGCCGGCGACGGTGAGTGACCTACCGCTGCAACGCGAAACGGCCCGCCCCTGCGATGCAGGATGCGGGCCGTCGCTGTTTCCGATGCTCACCGTTTCGGGCGAAGCCACCCGCCCTGCAGCCGATCCAGCGAATCGACCTGCTCGCGTCGGGCGAGACCGAGCGCGACCTTCGCGCCGACGAGTGCGTCTTCGCCGGCGTCATGGTGCTTGAACGTCGGGAGGTCCAGCATCCGGGCGACCTTGTCCAGCTTGTGGCTGGGTGCGTTCCGGAACGTCCGTCGCGCCTGCTGCAGGGTGCAGAAGTACCGGAACGGTGGGACGTCCACCTTCACAGCCGCGGACGCCTGGTCGATGCAGGAACGCTCGAACGACGCGTTGTGCGCGACCAGCGGCAGTTCGCCGTCGCGGCTGAACTTCACCAGGCGACGCAGCACCTCCGGCCACTCCGGAGCACCGACCACGTCGGACGCGGTGATCCCGTGCACTGCCACGTTCGCCGGGGCGAAGTACGCCCGGCCGACCGGAGGGGTGACGAAGACGCTGGACGTCTTCACCACCTCACCGTCGACGACCTTCGTCACGCCGATCTGGCAGACCGACCCGCGGGCTGAGTTCGCGGTCTCGAAGTCGATCGCGACGAAGGACAGGCTCACAGGGCCGGCGCCTCTTCGGGACGGTCGATGAAGGCCTTTGTCATCAGGTGGGTTCCGACCCGGTACGCGAACACAGCACCGAAGACGATGTCCGTCATCCAGATGCCACCGTTGAGCCGGTCGTTCATGGCGGCCCACACGGTGATGCCGGCAGGAACGAGAGCCAGGGCGGCGTTCCACGCGGCGGCGGTGATCAGCACCTGCAGGACCGTGCGGTTCCGCAGCGTGCTCTCGTACCCGCGGCGGACGTCGTCCCGGATGGCGTCCCGCTGCTCGGGAGCCAACCGGTGACGCCACGTACGGGCAGTCACTGCGAGCTGGTTCCCGCCCTTCGCCTCGAAGACCGTCGACAGTCGACCAGAGGCGCTCGACAGCGCAGCGCACGCACCGAAAACGGCTGCGAGCAGCAGTGGGTTCAACGTTGCGTCGTCAGAGATCAGCGCCCATGCGATCGCACCGGTGAACGTCACAGCAGTCAGCCAGATGTTCCAGCGGAGCCGGCTGTAGTCGACGAACGCCTCCCACGTCGCCACGGCTTCGCGGGCGTCACGTGCTGGCGCGGCGGCGGGCAGCGGAGGTGCGAATGAGGTCACGCGGCGGTCACCTCGACCGGCATCTCCGGGGTGCGGAGGGCGTTGTACGCCTCCCGCTTGGCGAGGATCGTGTCGCCGAGCTCCTTGATGCGTGCGGGCAGCGCCGTGAACGCCGAGTACTCGAGGAGACCGAGGGTCAGCAGCACGCCGGCGACCAGCGCAGACGGGACCGAGATCAGCACGAAGTTCAGCAGCCCGAAGACGAGCGCGAGAGCGACCGCGAAGACCGCGGCGGACAGGAGGATGCCGTACGAACGCCACCACCCGAACAGGCGGAGCGTCTCCAGCCGCTGAACCTCAGCGACACCGGCGTTCACCTCCTCCTTCAGCTGCACCTTGCGGTGGAGGTCGATCGACGGTGATACGGGGGTGGGAGAGGTCATGCCCTGTTCATGCGCGGAACCACGGCCGCCGCGACGATTGGCCACGGCGGCCGTAGTGGGTCACGCGTCCAGTTCGACGAGGTAGCGCACCTTCACCTGGCGGGTGTCCCAGACGATCGCCTCGTGGTTGCGGACGCCGGCGGTGCCTGCCTTGACGTTGATCGAGTTCCACGGCTTCCCGAACTGGTTTTTGCTCGAGTGCGCCTTGGGCCAGTCGGAGTGGGAGGCAGGCCGGTACTCGGACCCCATGGCCACGTCCGCGAGAAGCATGAAGCAGTTCGTCTCCCGTCGGCCAGCGGTCCAGTATCCCGTCGAGTACATTGCCGACTTCGACGACTGTGACGACAGGTAGAGCCCATCACCGAACATCCGTCCCGCGATCTGGATCCCCGACCCGGAGCGAGGCGGGATGAACAGACCCTTCTGCAGGATCGACAGGAGGTTCGCTGCACGGGTGCCGTGCCACAGCTGCTGCTCGTTGCGGATCTCGTCGGCGATCGCCTTGTACTCCTTGGCGCCGACCGGGTCGATGAGCTCGAACACGTGCTTGACCTTCAGACGTGACGCGTCGTGGTTCGTGTTCTTCGTCGACTCGAACTTCTCGCTGATCCGCTTGAACACGTCTCCGCCGTCCGCGACCGCGCGGATGCGGTACTTGAACAGCGCGGCGATGTCATCCTCGTTCACGCTGTCGAGCGCAGCCGCCTCGGCAGCTTTCACCTGCGCGTCGAAGAACGACACGGAGTCGCGCAGCTGCTTCAGGAAGTCCCGCTGACGGCCGAGCTCGTCCGCACGGGCGAACTTCGCATCCCACCCTGCGGTCCGGCCGACGTTCTGCGGGACGAGGGTGAGGTACCGCTCGAGCTCGCGGCGGCGCCGGTGGGCGTCCTGCTCGGCGGTGAACCGGTCGAGCACCCGCTCCGCCTCGCTGATCGACGACATCGTCACTAGACCGAGCGGGGTGCGGACCCGACCTGACAGGTCAACGGTGATCCGGCCTCCGGAGATCGTCGCCACGTCGTGCGCGTTCACCTTGCAGATCCGCTCGATCAGGTCGGCGACGCGGGTGTCGGTGCGAGCCTTCCCCTTCGTCAGCCCGGTCTTCGCCAGGTCGGTGATCGCGGTGTTCGCGCTGCGGTTCGTGGTCACGGCGGGCTCGTCGGCGATCTGGACCTTCTGGTAGCCCTTCCGCATCTTCTGGCGGATGATCGACTCGTACCCGGCGCGGCCGGACATGTCGGACAGCTTCGTGCCTGCAGCACCGACCCTGCCGTACTCCTTCTCGACCCGGCCTGTCGTGCCGTCGAGCACCACGCGGTAGAACTTATTGCTGTTCGCGACCGTGTCGACCAGCACCAACATCGTCTCTTCTCTCATGGCACAGACATGCGCGGGAAGCGGACGATTTCTGAGCGCAACGGAGGGCCCGCCGCATCGTTCACGACGGGCCCTCTGCCGGCACTACTTGTACAGGTTGCGTGCGCCCTGGTCCATGACGAGCGACCCGCCGACGAGCGCGGGGCGGAGCTCGGATCCGGGCTTGGAGTACAGCTCGAGGGACTCGACCTGGATGCCGTCGGAGGTATTGCGGATCACGCCGATCGCGACGGAGTAGATGGTGTCGTTGGCGTTCGCGTTCTTCGCATCGATCGTCACCTCGGAGCCGGCACCGTTCGACAGGGCGAGACCGACCTTGTACTTCCGGAACGACCCGGTCCCGTTCGACTGGGCGGAGTACGCGACCGGGTACACGGCGGCGATCTCGTCCGTCATCCGGATCTCGATGGTCTCCTGCGCGACGCCCTTCGCCCCGCGGCCGACGTCGCCGAGGTGGCGGACGGCGCCGTTGTGGATCGACTGCTTCGGGTGGCGGTCCGCCTCCGAGCCGAAGGTTGCGACGGTCTGGACGGACCCGTCACGAAGCTCGACGAGGGCGTAGATGTCGTAATCGGTGTTCGACGACCACGACACCGTGGCGGTCACCAGCGGGGACTTCTCGATCGTGACGCGGGCGCCCTTCTCGAGGCTGATCTTCCCAGACTGCTTGCCGAGGTCGAGCCTGGCAGGCGCCGGCGGCGCGGTGGCAGCCGGGGCTGCGGTGTTGCGGTTGAACAGACCCATGGAGGTCCTTTCGTGTCGGGGTGGGCGCCACAGATGCGGTGCCAGGTAGGACATGCGCGGCTAGGCTGCAGCCTCCCGATGCCATGTGATCTGCGAGTCGACATACGCGAGGATGTCCTCGCCCGCCACGGCTCCGGAGCGTGCCGTCACGGCGAGCCCTGAACCGCCGTGTTCAGCGAGTTCGCCGTGCGCTGGGCGGATCGCTATGTCCGCCCACTTCATCAGCCCGACGTCTGTGGCAGAGTCACCTGAGGCTGCGGTGACGGTCACACCGAGCCGCCTCGCAACCTCCGCAGCTGCCGCCTCTTTCGTCACTCCGTTCGGGATCAGGTACACCTTCCCGCGGCCTTGGACCGACACCTGATATCCGGCACCCGCGGCGAACGCGCGAACGGTTGAGATGAACTCCTCTGGTGGGGTGTAGCCGGTTTCGGGCGCGACGCAGACGAACAGCCCTGCGGTGAGCTTAACGGTGCGAAGCCACGGGCTGCCGTGAGCGAAGCGGCTCACCCGGTCGAACACCTCCGCTGGCGCTGCCAGGTCTCGGATCTGCTCGGCCACCTGAGCGGTCCACGCTTCGTCCTTCACTCCGTCGACGATGATCTGTCCGCCGTTCGCGACGATCGCGTACTCCGGGGTCACGCCGGGGATCCTCACCCGTTCGTACTGCACGAAGTCGCGGGTGGTCGTGGGGACGAATGCGACCCGGCTGGAGAAATCCTGCAATGCGAGGACCGCGTTCCATGTCATGAACGACGCAGGCTTGTCTCGGAACGTTTCCACGACCACGGAGCCGGTGAACCCGTCGGGCTGGTCGTCGTAGTGGCGCGCGGAGAAGATCGTCGTGCCGTCCAGGTCGGCGAAGAAGGCCCCGGTCACGCGGCTGCCTTCCCGTCGAAGCCGGTGGCGCCGCGGGTGAACTTCGGGTGGATCAGACCGATCGCGGTGAAGGGCAAGTCTGCGACCTCTTCGACGGGGACGCCGCGGTCCTCGGCGAGGAGCCGGATGTGCGCGACTTCGGCGGTGGCGCCGGCGCGGACGAGCACCTTCCAGGGGACACGACGGAGCAGCACCCGGGTGGTCTCGCCGACGCCGGGCTTGACCAGGTTGACGCTGCCGATGCCGTACTCGTCGGAGATGCGCTCGACGGCGTCCCAGCCGCCCCAATCCGCCGCCTCGGCGGGCTGGGCAGCGGCTTCGCGGGCTGCCGTGACGAGCGCATCGTCGAACTCGGCGGAGACCTCGTCGATGAACGTCATGGTGACGTCCGCCACAGCGAGGTCGCGGTAGAACTTGGCGCCGTGGAAGTCTCCGGGGCCGATGAGGTCGTCGCGGAGCACTGTGCGGGACACCAGCCCGGAGACGGTGGAGTTCAGCGCTGCTGAAGGGATCAGGTAGTCGTCGCGGGTGCCTGAGATCGCGGCGCACCGGCCGGGGTCGGCGAGCACTGCGAGGTCTGAGGAGAACCGGTCGCCGGTGTGGGCGTTGTGGTCGATGACCGCGACGGCGAGCTCGCGCGAGATCGCACCTTTGCCGGTCCACCCGTCGACGAAGACGGCGTCGGCGGCGTTGTGGTGGGCGGCGATGTAGCTGAGGGCGTTCGAATCGATGCCTTTGCCGCGGACGATCGAGACGGCGTAGTGGGGGACGTCGGCGCCGTAGGTGCGGGCGATGTACCGGCGGATGAGGACTCCGACGGGTGTGCCGGCGCGGGCGAGGGAGACGAGGACGGGATTCCCAGCGCGGGCGGTCCAGATGCGCTCCGCGGCGGTGGCGACGTGGAGAGCAACCTGTCGGCGGTGCTCGGTCAGCGAATGACGGAACAGGTCTTGGTATGCCGGGGTGGGCTGGTACTCGATCGGCAGCGCCTCGG
>NZ_WJSP02000030.1 GCF_009720255.1 Agromyces humi
TACCCCGGAGCTCATACACGGTCCGCTGCAGCACGACGCTGAACTTCTTCCGGATGAGCGCCGGGTCCGCGTCTCGGAGATCCCGGATCGTGTGGATGTCCAGCATCGCGAACCGCTTCTTCAACCGGCCGGCCACACCCCAGATCTCATCCACCTCGAGCGAGTCCATGATCCGGTCCTGCTGCGCAGGTGTGTACGCATCCCAATGGCCGACACCCCCGAGCGCGGGCGTCTTCTTCGCGCCGTGGTTCACGAGCTTCGCCAGCGTCTTCGACGGTGCGATGCCGACACAGACGGGCAGCCCGACATGCTTCTTCACGGCCGCGCGCATCTCCCTGGCTGCCCGGATGAGCTCCTCCGTGGACCCGCGAAGATGGACGAACGCCTCATCGATCGAGTACACGGAGAGGTCGTAGCTGTACCGACCGAGCAGCTCCATCGTCCGACTTGAGAGGTCGCCGTAGAGCTCGTAGTTGGAGCTCTGCGCGACCATCCCCCACACCCGTGCCTGGTTCTCCAGCTTGAACCACGGGTCGCCCATCTGCACGCCGAGAGCTTTCGCCTCTGCGGAACGGGCGACGACGCAACCGTCGTTGTTCGACAGCACCACGACTGGGATGCCCTCAAGCTTCGGGTTGAACACCCGCTCGCACGAGACGAAGAAGTTGTTCACATCGACCAGGCCGATTCGGCGCGGTCCTCGATCACGCACGACGCCGCCCTAGGTGACGTGGTGCAGGCACCGGGTGACGACGCCCCACACCTCGAGCGAGCCGAGCTCCGGCACCGGGATGTCCGGGAACGCCGGATTCTCGGACCGCAGGGCGACCCGGCCGTCACGACGAACATGGATCCGTTTCAAGGTGAGCTCACCGTCGAGCACAGCGATGACGACGCTTCCGTCGCCCGCCGTGAGCGACCGGTCGACGATGACTTCGTCGCCGTCGTAGATCCCGGCGCCGATCATCGAGTCCCCAGCCACCCGGACGATGAACGTCGACGTCGGATCGTTGATCAGGTGCTCGTTCAGGTCGATGGGGCCGTTGTAATAGTCCTGGGCGGGGGAGGGGAACCCGGCGGGTACGGCGATGGGCGCCAGGAACACCGGCCCGGAACGTACGACGTCGGAGATGGTTGCCGGCCGGACTGTGAGCACCTGCATGCCCGGCACCTCCGTTCGAACGTGTGTTCGAGTGTACGCCGGACGGGCCGGAACGGCGACGCCGAAGGAGCCTCACATTGGCGACCTCGGCCTCCCCACATGGTGCAGGGAGGCCGCGAGGCCGGACCGGACTAGAGCGTGATCGTGAAGACCGCTTCGACGCCCTCCGGGAGGTCGCCTTCCACCGGGGTCACGCCGACCGTGGGGAACCACTTGACGTCGGCGGCGGTGAGCATGGCGGTCATCGTCCAGTCGAGTCGCTCGTCGATCCAGATGACGGTGCCGGCCTCGTCCTCGGCGTGAGCGACATAGGTGGCGCCGCTCGTGTTCCGCTCGACGCGGAGCGTCTTGGCGCCGTTCACGGTGCGCCCCACGCCGACGACACCGGCGATCGCCGCCCTCGTGATGGACTGCGCGGCGATGTCGGTCATACTCAGCGGCTTCTTGTTGCGGCGTTCGTTGAGGCGTTCCTCGGGGGTGGTCATGCCACGTACATGCGCGGCACCGCTCGCGTCACGCCCAGTTGCCGTCCGGCCTCGGGGGAGTGGAGATCGGGTATCTGGCCGCGGTGTTCCCGCCCGGGCTGTGCGCTGCCACGTAGAGCTCGTGGATCCGTTCGCACGCTGATCGGAGCGTCGCCCCGTATCCGATGTGCTCGCCCTCATGTTCGGCTCGGTACTTCGGCTCCCCGTCGACGCGAACCAGGCGGATCATGCCGTACTGACGCCCGGACGGGTCGATCATCCGCCACGTACCAACCGGACCTTCAACGGCGGAAACGATCGGATGCCAACGGGAGACGTCTTCAGCCAACGGCGGCCCACGTCGTGTCCAGCACCGCCAGCTTGCAGGTCCGGCAGGTGTACAACCCTCGGACTGTCACGCACCGGGTCCCGCAGTTCGGGCAGTCCGGTTCAGTGGTCGTGTTCGCCTCCATGCGGGGAGTTTACGTCGACCACACCCTCCGCCGTTTCGGCCGCACACATGGTCATCATGACCAACACCTTCCGCGACCCGAACGGCACCCTCCGCGAGCACGGCGGCGAGTTCGCCGCCGAGACGCACAGCCCAGCAGCTGTCGCTCTCGCGTTCGCACCGGCACCCGGCGAGATCGTCGCCTCGTTCAACGACGAGGAAGCCGGGCCTGTCCGCATCGTCGCCAGTGACGAAGGCGCCGGCGTGTACGAGTTCCAGGCATTCGACGGCAACGTCACCTTCGACGTCGAGGAGGATGACGCCACCGTCGATGAGATCCGAGTTGCCGGTGCCGCCGCGTACGACGCGGACGTGTACGGGCAGCGCGGCCTCGGCCTGTACGACCTCACCGCCAACGACCGGGACGACCTGATCGACGGGTACCTCGCATCGATGCTGTGGACCGCCACCGACGAGGAAGGCAACGAGCTCGGCAAGGGCCGCACCACCGCGGACTTCACCGACGAAGCGGTCGCATCCGCGAAGGAAGACCTCGACGGCTTCGTCGCCGGCAACTGGGGCCTCGTGCAGCGATACCTGACCGAAGGACGCAGCTACGCGGACCTCGGCCACGACTTCAACCTCACCCGCAACGGCCACGGCGTGAACTTCCGCGACCGCGGCCTCGGGGAGCTCGGAGAGCACCTCGCCGACATGGCCCGGCCCGCCGGCGGCGTGTTCGTGTACGTCGGCGACGACGGCAAGCTCCACAGCCAGGGGTGACCGTGAACGCCGCCGCGCGTCTCCGCGACCGGATCGGCCGGTTCCGCCGTCATGCTCACACCAGCTCAGAGGTGACGCTCGACTCGGCGCCGGTGCCCGACGACGGCCCGAGCGACGCGGACCTGTACGACCCGTCGGCGTTCGCCGGACCGCCCGCGATCCCGCCGGAGAAGCCGTGGTTCAGCAACCAGGACGGGCTGGAAACCAGCTGGCGTCCAGCGCAACGCACCAACGACGTCAGCCTCATCCGCGCCTGGGCTACGAACGCGAACGCGCACCGCTACCTGGTCCTGAACCCGGCCACCCCAGCGGATGTGCTCCGGCACATCTGGATGCGCGGTGACGGGCCGGACATTCGGGTCCTCGCTCACCAGAACACCCCGATCCGTTTGATCGCAGACGCCCGTCACTCCTCAGACCAGACCATCGCGCTGCACGCCAAGCACGAGTACCGGCGCCGGCTCGGGCTGCCGCACACCCAATAGCCATGCCCGCACAGCGAGGAAACCAGACGGCCGTGTCGACGAAGACCGGCCACCGTTCCGTGTTCAACCGCGGAGCGTTCCGTGGGCGATCGCAGACGCCGGCGGAGCAGGCCGACCTGCTCGGGATCATCGACGTGTCCTACGGCGGCGTCGAAGAGCTTGCGCAGTTCTCTTCCGACCAGGAGTTGCTCCTGAAACTCGCCTACGACGAGCCGGCAACGCACATGTACCTCGCCCACAATCCGCACGCATCCGAAGACGTGATCAACGAGGTGTGGCGGGTCTCTGCCGAGCAGCCCGGGGTCGCCCGTGCGGTCGCGTACCACCAGAACACCTCCGAGTACGTGCTCCGCCGTGCGTACCTGTCGAAGGAAGCACCGCCCGAGTATCAGGCGTTGTTCGTCGGCCACCCGGCCACGCCGGCTGTTGTGCTCGAGTTCGCGTGCCGCGACCCGTACTGGCCGATCCGTGAAGCGGTCGCCTGCCATGCGAACGCGACGCCTGAGATCCTCGAGCAGCTGATGAACGACCCGCTCGAACGGGTGGCGCAGCTCGCCGCGAACAACCCGGCGAGGCACGCTCGCCCGGCGAAGAAGGGCCGCTGGGCCTGACCGCAGGGTGAGCCCGCGAGTTCACGTCCGGTCAGCGCAGCTGGATGTTCATCTCCGTCTTCCATCGGGCGCCGCTGCCGGCGAACGTCCAGTAGAAGGTACTGCCCTTCAGCGGGGTGCCTTTCCCGTCCCCTTGGATGGTGTTCGTGAAGATGGGCCAGCGCCGCTCGTGGATTTCGAACTCAAGGTCCGGAAGGGTCACCGACTTCGTCCGTTCTCCGATGATGTCGTCGTTGTTCTCGAAGAGGTCGAAGAACCATTCGATGAGGTCATCCACCCACGACTCCACGTATCCTGCGATGTACAGGGCGACCGGTGCGGGGACGGTGACTCCGATGGCCCCGCCTGCGGCCACGATCCCAGCTGCGATCAGCTCGTCGGTGACCTTCTCCTGCAGGTATTCGCTGGCTTCGTCCATGAAGTCGTTGTATGTGCCGCCGCTGTCCTTCTCGATGGCCGTCACCTGGAACGACACCGCTCTCGGGAAGACTCCGTCCGTGCCCTCGATGTCGACCGTGCCGATCGTCTTGTCGGGGTCCTTCTTCGTTGTGCCCTCCTTGATGCTTCCGAACTTCGTGTAGAAGGGTGTGACCTTGCCGATGTCATTGATTGCGACCACGGCGAGGTGAACGGTGTCGGTCGCTGCCGTGAAGATGGAGTCATCGTTGGACTCTTCGACGAGCACCGACTGGAAGAGCAGGTCAACATGCTTGACCTTGGGAAGCTGGTTCGGCCCAACTTTCTGGATTTCGTCGTCGACGATGGCGCCTTGCACCCTCTTGAATCGGGCGAGGGTGCGGCCGCGAGGGCTTTCCGTCAACGAGTCGAGGGTGGACCGGACCGGGGCGGGCAACTTCCTGAGCGCGCGGAAGCTGGCCCTATCGAGCGGCGTGGAAATTGGGATCTTGGTGTACGGACCGAGTACCGCCACCCGCTGGGAGAGGTCGAGCAGAGATTGCCGGCGGAAGTATCCGTGGATCGACGTCTGCTGGTCCTTCGGGAGGTTGTTGAAGAACGCCGCGAAGCGCTTCTCTGCACCGTTTCTGGCGAGATCTCCGACGGTGTACCGTTCGCCTGCCAGTAGGAATTCCTGGAAGGCTTGATGACCTTGGTCTGCTCCGGCTCTGCTCAGGGCGCTATCGATCTCGCCCTCTACTGCTGTCATGGTGTTACCTCGGATCTGGCTGACGGGCGCCAGCCCGAAACCCACTTTGGCCCTCCGCTTGGGTGTCGGTCCAGCGTTTCTCGCAAGTTTTCCGAGTATTTCTCATTAATGACGTGAGAAATCGCTTGCCGACCTGCCCGCGCATGAATGGTGCATGCCTCTCGTCGACGTTCATGAGCTCGCAGCCGACCTCGGCGTCAAGCACACCGACCTCCTCGCGAACGCCCGCGCCGTCCGCGCGCACGTAAGCAGCGCAGGCGGCGCCCAGTTCATCGACTCGCGGCACATCCCGAGACTCCGAGGAGCGATCGCGTTCGGCCCTGCCGTATCGAAGAAGCAGGCGAAAGCTCGCGCTGACGCGGTCGCTGAGGCGGTCACCGTCAACGTCCGTGCACGCGGGCAGAAGCCAGCAACGGCTGTCCTTCACCTCGGCCCAACCAACTCCGGGAAGACGTACGACGCGCTCCATCGCCTCGCCGGATCCCGCACCGGGACGTACGCGGCGCCGCTCCGGATGCTCGCACGCGAGGCGTACCAGAAGCTCGTCGCGCTCGTCGGAGCCGACGGGGTGGGGCTCATCACCGGGGAGGAGTCCATCAGCCCGGACGCCCCGATCATCTGCTGCACCGTCGAGATGGCACCGATGGCGGGAGACACCCTCGTCGTCGACGAAGCCCACTGGGCCGCCGACCCGGACCGCGGGTACGCGTGGACCAGGCTCCTCCTCGGCGGCGACTACGACCTCATCGAAGTCGCCGCGAACCGCGGCGCCGAACCGTTCCTGCGAGCAGTCCTCGCCGACGTGGACAACCTCACCGTCCAGTACCACGACCGTCTCGCCCCGCTTCACTACGCCGGGCAGACCTCCATCTCCGACATCCCAGACCGGTCGCTCCTCGTCGCGTTCTCCCGCCGCGCCGTCCTCGAGCTCGCCGGCACCCTCACCCGTCACGGCCGCCGCGTCGGCGTCCTCTACGGCGCCCTGCCCCCGGAGACCCGCGCCGCCCAGATCGACGCGTTCATCGACGGGCACCTCGACGTCATGGTCACCACCGACGTCATCGGGCACGGCATCAACGTCCCCGCCGAGCACGTCATCTTCGCCGAGACGACGAAGTTCGACGGCAACCAAGTCCGGCCGCTCCTCACCTGGGAGGCGGCGCAGATCGCCGGCCGAGCCGGCCGGTACGGGCTGACCTCCGGAGGGACCGTCCGCGCACTCCGACCAAGCGGCGGGTACGGCGCCGACAAACGAGTCGTCCGGGACGGCACCGAAGCGGCAGCCGGCCGCGCCAGCGACGGGCTCCACGTCACCGAAGGGAAGCTCCGCCCCACCTTCGCCGACCTCGGAAGCCCAGAACCCGGCGACCTCGGACGCGCGATCGCCGCGTGGGGTGAACGAGCCACGGAACTTCTCGCACACCGTCCCGGGGTCGAACCGCTCCCCGTCAACGCCCTCGTCACAAGGTACGAGCAGGCGTGCCGGCTTGCGAAACTCCCCATCGAGCACGGCTTCTCCCGCGGCTGGAACGTCGACGGCGTCACCCTCTGGCAGGCGGTCGCGGTGCCCGTGAACACGGAAAGCCCTGCGTACCGGGTGCTGATCGACGCCCTCACGGCCGGTCAGGGCGCCGCGGCGAGATCCGGTGCGGACCTCCTCACCGAAGTCCGGACCCTCGCCAGCGGATCCCTCGAGGACGCCGAACAGGCAGCCGCGACCTCCCGCGACCTCATGATGCTCGCCCGGTCCTTCCCGGACCTGCTCTCGTTTCTGTGGGACGACGCCGCCGAGCTCGAACGAACCGCGTCCCAGGCGATCACCAAACGCCTCGGGCGGAAGCTGCGACCTGCCAAGCGCCGCAGCACCCGGAAGGCGGCATCGAGCACGCCCACGCCGCGCACATAGGCGGCATGACCACCAACCAGAACCGCGCCGACGGGCGCACCGCCAACCGTTACGGCCACATCAACCGGCCAGGCACGTTCGGCACGAAGCCGCTCACCCGCGCGGACGCTGGCATCCTCGGAACCCGCATCGACCCTCGCGAAGGCATGAACATCGAGCTCGGGCCCCGCAACCCGGACAGCCCCATCCAGACCGCGCGGCTCCGATTCGAAGACCGCGCGTGGGTGCTCGAAGCGGACCAGATGGTCGACATCGAATGGTTCGCACCGGACGACGTCGGCGACAAGCACGCCTGGGCGATGAAGCACCGCCACGCGATCGACTGGTTCCTCCGCGACCGGTACGACATCGACCCGGACCGCACCCCCGAAGACACCGTGTACGACTACACCGCCTCTCTCGAAGACCTCTCCGCGACCATGACGGAGGAGCGAGCACTGCAGCGCCTCTGGGACGAGACGAACCTTGTGCAGCTGTGGAACGAGATCGACTCCGGCACCGACGGCGAGGAGACCCTCGAACGGCTCGTCGCAGAGCACCTGGAAACCGTCGTCGTCACCGACACTTGGGGTGCAGCGGCCGCCGACGTCCCCTGGGGCGACATCGACGCCGCTGTCGACAACGGCAAAATCGACGACCGCATCGCCGGCGCGATCGCGAAGAGCATCGACGACGCGGCCAGGATCAACTGGAGCGGCAAGTTCTACCGGTACGCCTCAGACATCCGTGACCTCTACCGCAAGGGCTACGTCGACCGGGTCACCCTCATCTCCAGCATCGACAAGCTCCTCGACACCCAGGAAGGCGAAGACGAGCACGGCGACTGGCTGCGCGCGCTGCGCCGCTGGGCCGAGCGGTAAACGTCCAGGCGGCGGGCCGCTGCCCGGGCCGTCGCCTGCCACCCCACGTCACCGCGCATGAACTCTCCGGAAGGGAGAGCCACATGGACTACTCAGTTCGCCTCGTGCGCCTCATCAACGACTACGCCCCCGGCGCCCGCACAGAGCTGAACGACGGGGTAGTCACCGTCCAGGAATGGCACCGCGGAGCCCTCGCACGGCAGCTGCAGTCCAGCCAGTCGCACGACGCCCGCACCGCGCTGCGCCTGCTCGAGGTCTGCGACGGGGTGATCGCCGGTACCGACATCACCCGACTCGCCGGCGCGCTCGAACGGGCCATCCGCGACGACCGACGCGCCGACCAGATCCGACGCGGCCGCATCCCAGGCGCTCTCAGCGCCCGCGAAGCGCTCGACGTCGCGAAGCGTTTCGGCGTCGGCGGAGGCTTCCGTTGAGCGCCACTGACCGGTCCTTCAACGGTGGCCGGTACCCGCAGACCGGCGCGATCGGCGTCCTCCAGCAGGTCCGCGGTGACGGCATCCGGATCGGCGACACGCTGATCAGCAGGCACGGCGCAGAACTCATCGCCGACCGAGTCCACCCGTCCCCGCACCGCCCGAACATGATGATCGTCGACACGGACCTCGGGGAGTTGCACGTTCCGTTCGCCCGGGCCGTCATCGTCCGGCGCGCAGGAACCCCATCGGAAAACCGCCTCTCATCAGGTGCAAAGAAAATCCTTGCATTCGCTGGGAATATCCTGACAAGATAAGCGGCTGTACCTTCCCGGACGGGAAACCGTACAAGCGGGGCAACCCGCGCATGAGTCACCTGCCGGAGAGAAACACTCCGACAGCCGCCAAGCGCTCGAACCACACGGTTCCCGCGCATGGTACAACTGCGGAGGGCAACAGCCCCGAGCACACCAAGGCCAACCGGCCACCGAACGAAGGAGAGAACGTGGCACCCACCATGTTCCAGCACGAGAATCACGGCCCCAGCGCCGCGATTCGTCGCGCCTCCGCGCTCGGATGGCCGACGTCCACCTTCGGCTACCAGCTGAAGTCGGACGACGCCGGAACGGTGACTCACATGTAGTGGCACAGCCACACTCGAAACTTCGAGGGAGTCACCAGGAGGCGGAAGCCCAGGTGGCTCCCTCAGTCGTTTAACCCGCACAACTCAACACGCACGAACACCTAGGGGGTGTAGCTCAACTGGAAGAGCAGCGGTCTCCAAAACCGCAGGTTGCAGGTTCAAGTCCTGTCACCCCTGCCGCGATCCTCCTCTGATGTAGGGGACGGGATGGTAGGGCCCGCAAAGCCCGTTGAGAACTCCACAGTGGATGAAGACAAGCCGGAGGCCGGACGTTGCACCAGCAGCGCCCGGGGCCAAACTCCGGCACCCCTTGAGCGCGGCCGCGCACCCGGCCGCTGCGTAACGCAGGCCGGCATCAGCCGTGGCCGCGCTCGAGGACTTGGATGGTTGGCAGAGCGGCCGAATGCGCGCGACTGTAGATCGCGAGACTAGTTCCACGGGGGTTCAAATCCCTCACCATCCACCGAGCACGGAAGCAGACGCCCGCAAAGCCGACGCACTGAAACCGCGCAGATCACCAGCCGAGGATCACGGGACCGCAATCCCGCCTCGGTACCCGTGCGGGAGGTGGACGCGGATGACCGCTGAACAGGAGCTGCTTCTCCCCGGAAGGACGTGAAGGGGCGGCGTAGCGCACCGAAACCAGCGCTTACGCCTCCGTAGCTGAGATGGTCTAGCAACTGGCTCTTAACCAGTGGACGCAGGTTCGAGTCCTGTCGGGGGCACCAACCCTTCCCGCGCATGATCTGGTCGAGAAGAAGGAGAAACCGATGACCAAGCACTCCAACCCGGAGTACGCCCAGGCGATGCGGGAACTCCGCCGCTCGAGCGCCGCCGGCAGCCACGCCGACAAGCGGTCGAAGCGTGCGAGGACCCGCAGCGCAGCCAAGTCGAGGGCGGTCAGCGACTACCGCTGACCGGTCCGCGGGCCGAGCCCGCGCATGAACGCGTTCGGGACGTCGAGAGATCGGCGGGCTCGAAGCAGGGCCCTGTAGCTCAATTGGGAGAGCACCACACTGTCGATGTGGGGGTAGCCGGATCAAAACCGGTCAGGGTCGCAAAGCCAACCGGAGGCGTCTGGGAGGCTCAGGCAGGACAGGAATCCCGGGATTGTTGGCCCCGGCAGCTCCAATTGGGGCTGTGGTGTAGACGAGTGGGTGGCGTTACGCAGCGTCCACCCTTGTGAACACGCCGAACCTGCCGAATCCGCCCTTGTAGCTCAGTTGGGAGAGCGCGCGCTTGAAAAGCGCGAGGCCACTGGATCAACACCAGTCGGGGGCACGGAGCGCGAATGATGGACTACCGGCAGGCCACCGGTGCGGTTTCGATCACCGCCGCGCACCCCAACTTTGGGTCCCGTCTAGCTCCGAGCGGGAAGCGTAGAGGTAGGTGCCGCAGGCCACGGCCGGCATCGGAGCCCCAAGTCGTATCCGGGAGTCTGTTCGCCGTCATCTGCCCCGGACGAAGTAAGACGGCTGAGCGGTTTCATGCAGTGGCCCGCCTGGTGAGTCCGAGCAAAGCTGCCGCATCCGCCACGGTGCGCGGTCCGCCCTCCTTCTCAGGGCGGACCCCGCCGTGTGCGCCCCCGGAGCGGTCGCATAGTGGCCGAGTGCGCTCGTCTTGAAAACGAGTGGGCGGTGCTGAGCCGTCTCCTGGGTTCGAATCCCAGTCGCTCCGCCAGCCGCGGTTAGGCCCGCCAGACGGACGGTGCGTGATTCGCTTCGACCGCCGATTTCGTTTCGATGTCGGCGTACAGGCGGAGGATGTGGATGCAGATGTCGTCGCCGTCCTCCCATTCGTCGTCCTCCGCTTCGGTGGTGGGGACGGAGTCGTGGGTGCAGCAGACGGCTGGGCCGACGAACCCTTGCTCCTGTCCTTCGCGGAGCCATTCCTCGAACCTTTCGGCTCGTCCTGCCTTGTCGGCGGTCGTGTCGTACATGCGGATCCCTTTTGTGGTGCGGTGGGGTCCGTCTCCGATGTGTGCGGCCGCTGGTCGTGCATCGCACCGACGGTCGATTAGCTCAGCAGGTCAGAGCGCCGCCCTGATAAGGCGGAGGTCCCCGGTTCAAGTCCGGGATCGACCACCATTCACGCTGCCGGCCGGCGCAGCACCTGCAGTCGCAGGGTCCGATCTCCGCGCAGCTTCGCGGCAACGTACCGGTGGCATCCGTCGAGGATGACGACCCGTCCGTCGCGGGTTTCGATCGCGAGTGGGCCCGCGGCGCCGTAGAACGAAACCTCGTCATCCCAGGTGGTCTGGTCCCACTTGTCGTGGTTCACGTACCAGGCGAGCGCGTCCGCTCGAAGCTCCGACTGCACGGTCCCGTCGATCCGGTCGATCGGCATGTTCTCCGGTTCAGGGAACCCGATCATGCCGGCGTCTTTCAGCTCGAGCAGGTAGGTCGCGTCCGCCTGTTCGGACGGTCCGCCTCCTTTCACCCCGAACGCTTCGATCGGGATGAGGTAGGTCTCCCAATCCCCGTCCCACCAGCCGTGCTGGTCGACGGCTTGTGCGACCAGGTCGGCAGGGGAGGGCACGGTGATGGTGATGTCGGAGGCGGTGTTCAACGCGATCCGGCCGCCGTTCGTGCCGGCACCACCGCGGACGGTGCCGTCGTCGGCGATGACAACCTCTCGGCCGCCGATGACGGCTCGCTTACCTGCCGACATGATGACCTCCCGAAGTTCGTCTCGTCTGACCACTGGTGAGTGTGCGGGGAGATCACAGATTTAGTGCTCCGGTACGGCGCCCGGAGAGCAGCGGCGGACAGGTGATCGAGCGCCCACCTGTCCGCGCGGTGAGCATGCCCGTCTGGCGGAACGGCAGACGCGCTGGCCTCAGGTGCCAGTGTCCGAAAGGGCGTCCGGGTTCAAATCCCGGGGCGGGCACCGAACGCGCATGACACACCCGAGCCGAACGGAACGGAGATCCCATGCCCAACCCACAGTCCGCCCTTGTCACCGGCACGCCGTACCGCCGGAAATCGGACGGCGTCATGTTCCGCCTGGTCGCACGCTTCCCGCACGTGATGCTGAAGCAGTCCGCCGGCGGCCCGCTCATCACCACCTCGGCGCGGCTGTCCGCGGACTTCGAAGAGGTCCCGGACGCGTCGTAGCCCGCGCATGGTCTCTCCGAGAAGAAGGAGAACCCGCATGGGCACGTTCAGCGAGACCATCGTCGTCCGCAACGACGGACAGCATCCGACCGCGAAGAACGTCTGGGAAGCGGCAGTGGACAGGTGGCATGACGAGCGGGAGAGCCGATACGCGAGCCTCCGCTCGTACGGTTTCGACGTCTACCCGACCCAGCCTGCCGGACACCACGTCGACCTGGACCACAAGCCGAGCGAGGTCGGCGCGATCTTCCCGATCGCAAACCCCGAGGATGTCATCACGACCTCCCGGAAGTTCACCGTCGAGCTGACCGAGCCGGAGCTCGCCAGCTTCCTGGCGAAGGAATGGCCGGCCGACAGGGCGTTCTGGGCGAAGATCGACGCGCAGTTCCCCGGCCAGTTCATCGACCCGCAGACGGTGAGGTTCACGCCGCCGAAGCAACGGAAGGCGGTCGCGAAGACGACGGACGGGAAGCTCACCACCGTGTACGACCTCGTCGAGACCCGCGAGAACCGCTACGAAGCGGTCGTCGCGCGCGACTTCGAGTCCATCGCCGCAGCGAAAGCCGCCGGTGTCGACCTCATGAACGCAAGCACCTACAAGACGCTCGAGGTCCGCGCCCGCATCACCCGCGACGGCAACGCCGCCCTCGCCGTCATCGCACGCCCGGTGGACAAGAACCGAACCGTGAAGGTCACCGGCACCGTCGACGTGCGCACCGTGAAACAGAACGCCCGGATCGACGAGTGGGAATGCGTCCTCTGGTACCACCACTGACCCCACGTTGCGGGATGGCAGCCGCTGCCCGAGCGCTGCCATACTGCGGCGATGAGTGACCCGAACACGTCCCTGCCTCCCGCCGGATGGTATCCGGACCCTCAACGCCCAGGCGCATCCAGATGGTGGACCGGTTCGGACTGGGCACCGCCGTCACCAGCCACCATCACCCCCGCAAAGCCGGCCAGCAACGGGTTCGCGATTGCGGGATTCATCGTCTCGATCGTCGCTGCCGGCAGCTTCATCGCCTCCAACCAAGCGACAGCCATCGCAGTCGTCGGGCTGATCCTGTCCGTCTTCGGCGTCAACAACGCCAGGAACCGGGATGGCGTCGGCCTGCAGCTCGGATGGTGGGGTGTTGGGATAAGCCTCGCTGGGCTCATCTTCGCGCAACTGTGGCGACTGATCACCAGCTGAACCTCGCCCACCAGGCACTGACGCCGGATCCCGCGCATGTACTCACTGCGTCTCGACCGTCCCGACCCCCGGCGCGGCCCCGCGAGGCGTGACCGAGTAGAAAGAGAGCCCCCTTGGGCACCAGTGCAACCACCGTCGTCCTGAAGGACGAGCAGATCCAGAACGCCGAGCAGGCCATCGAGGCCGCGTTCGAGCGCATCGTCGAGGGACTCCGCGACCGCGGCGTCCCGGTGAACCCGTCGCAGCCGGCAGGCATCGACACCCCAGCCGGTGTCACCCCGATCGCCGCGGACTCGCACGTCGTCCGCAAGAACTCGAAGTTCGCCGTCGAGGTGTCCGAGGCGAAGGCTGTCGCGTTCGCCGGCGGTGACGACAACGTCAAGGCGGAGATCATCGCCGCCATCCAGGCGAAGTTCGCCGGGAAGATCGTCGACGTCGACACCATCGAGTTCGCCGCCGTGAAGCTCCGCCGCGCCGCCTCGGTCGCCGCGACCGGCAAGGCGACAAAGACGTTCGCGATCTACGCCACCGGCGTGGCCGACCCGATCGCGGACGGCTTCGAGAAGGTCACCGACGCCAAGCGCACCGCCGTCGAGCTCGTCAACAGCGGCGAGACGTCGTACACCGAGCTCGAGGTCCGCGCGGTCGTCGGCAAGGACGGCAACGCTGCCCTCGTCAAGGTCGCCCGCCCCGTCGACGCGGACCGCACCGTCAAGGTGGCCGGCACCGTCGACGTCATCACGATCAAGGCGAAGGCTCCGGTGGAGTCGTTCGTGGTCGTCCTCGCCGCGTAGCGGCTTCTGCGGGGCGGTCGGAGTTCACGCTTCGAACCGCCCCGCACACCGCGGCGGAATCGCCGCATGTCCCAATTTCGCCCGGCTTTCCGGGCGTTGATCCCCTGTAGCTCAGTTGGCAGAGCGGCGCCCTGTTAAGGCGAAGGTCCCTGGATCGAGACCAGGCGGGGGAGCAAACGATCGTCGCTCTGGGCGCACCCCGGACCGGCGGTCGGGCCGGCACTTTGATTGCTACGGCATCTGCCGGCCGTCTCGATCCCCAGTTGGGCAATTGGCAGCCCAGCGGACTGTTAATCCGCCGCTCGCAAGAGCATGTTGGTTCGAACCCAGCCTGGGGAGCGGAAACGGGCACCGCCCGCGCATGTACGTGTCGTCCGAAAGCTGAGAAGCTCCGGATCCCACAACCGTGGCAGCCGGCAGGCCGCCGCGCACATAGAGGAAGCGTCAGACGGTGCGTGCGAACGGCCCGGATGACGGGAAGCGGTCGTGGAGAGCATGGGAAGGCTCGCCTGCACACGACAGGCTCTATCGAGGCCCCGCCGGGCCCGCGTAGCGAACCGGCGCTTCCCACCAACGGGGATGTTTTGGTTTCGACATCGCCGGTTGCTTCGAAGAGAAGCGTGCCGAGGATCGCAGCGCCACCTCGCAAATCAGACGCTGCACCAATGGATGCCACTCGCACCCAGTCCGACTACGCCCTCGCCGCCTAACCGCAGCGAGACTCACGGCGAGTCCGTCGCACCGCCCGCAGGACACTGGTTGACAGCCAGGGCGGTCGACGTCAGCAAAGGTCAACCCGAACCGGAGCGCGGCCACAGCCTCTCCGAGGGTGAAGAAGTGGATAGGCCAGGCGGTCGTGCTGTTCATCGCAGCGACCAGGGCCGAGAAGCAGCCGACGATGAACTACGCACGTAGAAGGCTCCGATTGACCGCGATGGACCCGGGTTCGAATCCCGGCGTCTCCACTCGGTACAAAAGGTGGTACAAACCACCCTCGGGCATGTAGCTCCAACGGTAGAGCAGCTCCTTTGCACGGAGACGGTTGTCGGTTCAAATCCGACCTTGTCCACGAAGAAATACACCCCACACGCCTCTGCCGGCCCAGCCGGTCATGCGCAAATCGTGGTGACGGCAGCCCGGATGATCACCGGGAACCGCCGTCAGGCTGCACGGAGCCGGTGATCGGGCCGTGCCCCAAGGGCGAGGTCGCATAGTCCGGCCGAGTGCAGTTGCTTCGAAAGCAGCCGAGCGGGTCAAACCGTTCCGTGGGTTCAAATCCCACCCTCGCCGCGCAATCAGCCACCCAGGCCGAATCTCAGCCAGGGCTGGCAGCCACCGCGCCGAACCGGCGCCCCAACACGAAAGGAAGGACGACCATGTCGACCCTCACCGCACCCACCATCGACGACTTCACCGCAACCGACTTCGAGCAGCTCGCCGCAGCCGGCGCAGCCTCCGCCCGCCAGGGGAAGAGCCGCGACCTGATCGCAGCCCGCATCAAGCTCACCCGCCTCGACGGGTTCGCTCACGCGTCCTCCGTCGTCGCCGGACGGATCCACGCCCGCATGGAGCAGGTCGGCTTCTTCGGCGGCCGCGACCGCGCCGCCGCTGCAGCCCGCTGGGCGATCCTCGCGGACCAGTTCCGTGACGAGCTCACCGGAGCGGAGCACGACGCGCTCACCGAGACGTTCCGCACCGCCCTCTGACAGGAGGAGACCGTCTTTCGGCATGCCCGGAAGGCGAAGCCTCGACCGTGCGCGCCCTTGTGGCTCGCGTCGGTCGGGGGATCGGGAGCCGTGGCTGAGATGGCTGAAGGCGCCGCCTTGGACAGGCGGAAGACGTGAAAGCGTCTCGCAGGTTCGAACCCTGTCGGCTCCGCAATCCTGGATCGTTGGCTGAGGGGCCGAAAGCACCTGGTTGCTAACCAGGCGTGCGGGGCAGCCCGCACCGCAGGTTCGAATCCTGCACGATCCGCTCCGCGCACTGCAGGTGCGCTGATCCCCGATGGTCTGTTGGCATGGCCGGCGCGGCTCTGGTCCGCGTGCCCGCAAGGGTGCCCTGGTTCGATTCCAGGTCGGGGAGCTGTTCGAATCCCGTTAGGCGCTCCGCCGCGCGCAGCTCACGAGTTCGGCGGTGCCTCCTCCGGCTGCGGTTCACACTCACCGAGGAAGCCGAGGTAGCAGACCGCCTCATGAGACACCTCAGGCTGATCAATGACCTTCACACTGTCGGTGTTCTCGCTTCTCGAGAGCCGGCCCCAGCCGCCGAGGGTTTCGACGATCGCCCATTCGTTGCTGGCTCCGTCCGCCTTCATCTTCTGGGTCATGTCGTAGTGCCTGTCACAAAGGCCCTTGGAGAACTGGTCGAGGCTGAGCTCCGCGCACGAGTAGTTCCAGTCATTGACGTGCTCGTTGATGCAGTCGATCCACGCTTGCCCGACGTAGCACGGGTTCTTGTCGTCCATCGAGACGTGCCATGTGCCGTCGGGGACCTGCTCGATGTGTGAGGACTCGGCGATGTCCACCTTGGTCCAGTGATGCGCCGACGTGACCGCGAAGACGGCGAAGGCGGCGACCGCGGCGAGGCTGCCCGCAACGATGGCGACGGGAATCCACCAACGAACCCGGGGCTTGCGCTCCGGCGCATCCGCCGTGCTCGAGTAGGAGGAGTTCGGTTCGGGGGTCCCAGCTTCCGCGGCGAATCGCCAGGCGTTCAAGTCCGAGTCGGTGAAGCCGTTCGCCGCCAGCCAGCGCTCGTATGCGATCGCAGCCTTCGCGTCCTGCAGCAGTGCTGGACGTTGGGTCGGGTCGGTCATCCCATTAGGGTAGCCAGTCGCGAAACCCGGAAATCGCCCTCAGCGCGCCCCCGTTCGGGGGATTCCGCCGCCCACCTACTTGCTTGACCGATACCGACGCCGGGGACCTCCGGCACATGGTGAGCAGACGGAGAAGGAAGCCATGAACCAGTTCAATCCCAGCCAGCACCCGCGCGGCGGAAACCCGGCCAACCCGGGGGAGTTCTCCCCGTCCGTCGCCCGCGCCTCGGAGATTTCGCTCGAGGCGCCCACCGGCCAGACGGAGACTCAGTTCGCGGCGTTCGCCGCTCGTCGCAAGCAGCTGGACGCCGCCCGCACGGAGATCGAAGCCGCAGACGCGCAGCTCCTCCGGGACGCGGTGCCGGCGATCATCCGCGAGTTCCTTCCGCAGGCCACGTCCATCCAGATCGTCGACGACAACTGGGAGGAGTACTACACGGGCGGCGGCACCCTCACCCGGGCCGTGTTTCTCGTGAAGGACCGGTACGGCAACAAGGTGGCACTCCCGAAGGAGTGCCGCGAGCTGACAGACGGGTACCTTGCCCCGTTCGAGTCCGACGCCACGGCGCTCGACGAGCAGTTCGGCACGAGCAACAACGGCTGCTGGCCGCTCGTGTGACCGGTCCCGCGCATGACCTTCGCGGCAGACGAGCCGTTGGAGGCCATGTGCAGGACACCGCGCCGATCGAACCGATCGACGACACGATCGTCTACGAGCTCATGGGTTCACGGGTGGCGGTCACCTCCGTGCTGACGCCGGAACAGATCGGCGCGATCCGAACCGACGGCGGTGTCGTCCCCGTCAGATCCGCGGACACCGGCGCCGAATGGTGTGTTTCCGCGTATCGGATCGTCCCGCCAGGCTGGTGAGCCGCACACCTAGAACCCCATGACCACTCAGTTCGACGAAACCCAGCATCCCCGCGGCCAGGCAGGCAACGCCGGCCAGTTCCGCGCCGCAGACCCCACCGCAGCGCAGATCAAGCTCGAAGGCCCCGCCACGCCAGCTGTCGCGAAGTTCCGCCGACAGATGTGGATCAACGACAACGCCGTCGAACTGGACGTCATCGACGTCGACCTCCGTCCGCTCCTCGACACCCACGCCGTCGACGACATCGACCGCGGCGCCGCAGACCACGACTGGCTCGTCGACGAAGCCATCACCACAGGGCTCCTCAAGCCGTGGGCGGGCCCGTACACGCTCGACCTGAACACCGACACCCTCGACGACTACTTCGATACCCGACGCGCCGCCGGCGCCCTCCAGCCCGTCGCCGGCACGATCCGCCGGGACCTCACCGCCATCACCGCGAGCTGGGAGGGGGTCTTCGACGCGAAGCAGCGACTGGAACGGCTCGAGATCGAGCTCGGCAAGCAGGGCGTCACCGCGCTGCTCCTCGAGCGGTACCCGACCGCCAAGGACGTCGAGATCTACAACAGCCTCGAAGACGACGGCGAGGTCCAATACCAGGTCCGACGCGTCCTCGACGCAGACGGCAACATCGTCTACGACGGCGAAGACGAAGACAACGAGGAGTTCCAGGAGGAGCTCACCGAACACTCCATCGCACTCGACCGGTTCGGCATGCGATACCTCAAGCAGGAACCGGACAGCCGCCACGGCGGTCCCTGGTACGGCTTCACACTCTGACCCGCCACCGCAGCGGCGGGTCCGCCGGCAGCGCTTGCCGGCACCCGCCCGCCTGGTGAAACAGGTAGACACGCTGGTCTGAGAGGCCAGTGTCGCGAAAGCGGCGTCCGGGTTCAAATCCCGGGGTGGGCACCCATGCGTTCACGCGAACGCGCACGCCCGTCTAGCCCAATCGGCAGAGGCGACCCGCTCAACACGGGGAGGTTCCGGGTTCGAACCCCGGGATGGGCACCAACCGCGGCCTAGCTCAGTGGCAGAGCGCCGGTTTCATACTCCGGAGGCGCCGAGATCGATACTCGGGGCCGCGACCAAGTCCCGCGCATGTACCAACCGACCGGCCCCATCGTCTAGCGGCCTAGGACAGCGCCCTTTCACGGCGTCAGCACGGGTTCAAATCCCGTTGGGGTCACCAGCACAACGAAAGGAACCTCATCGTGAGCACCCACGACCTGTAGGTGACCGTCATCCGAGACCCCGTAGCCGCGGGGCATGACGGTCCGGAAACGGGGGAGCCCGAATGGCTCGCACTGAGAAGGACACGCCGCTCTGGGTTCTGCTGAACCGCCCGGAGAACATCGTCGGCTACCGCCACCGTTGCGGCGGCTGGAGCTACGGACGCCGCGAGAACCGCGCGGCCGGGTTCACACCGTGCGACGCGCACGAGGAGCACGACCGGTACGAGTACCGCCGCTGCCGCCCCATCCTGGCCTCGACCGTCCACTGGACGTACGACGCCTGCTGGGGCTGGAAACGGCCACGGAACGGCGGCCGCGCCGGCTTCGGTCATGACCGTGCCGGCAACCGTGCCGGCAACCGCGACGACCTCCGCGAACTGGTGAAGTTGCGTCGCGCCGCGCATGAGGTAGACGACTCACACCTGATCAACCAGCAACGCCGCCACACCGTCTACGGATGGTGGGCCGACTAGAGAGGAAGCACGTGCATGGCACCGAGCGCCGAGTCTTAGTGACCGTCGCGCAC
>NZ_WJSP02000300.1 GCF_009720255.1 Agromyces humi
GGTCCTGGTCCTGGATCACCTGCTCGAGGTCCGCCACGCGGCGCACGTAGGCCACCGGCAGCGGCGACTCCGCGAGCAGTTCCAGCGCCGAGCCCGAGGCACGGCTGAGGATGAGCACCCGATGCCGGTGTTGTTGCCGGTCAGGAGCATGGTGGTCTCGAACCGCATGGGCCCGAGTCTGCCATCGGCACCCGCGCACCGGAAGCGGAATCGGAAGCTGGGAATACCGCACAGGTGCGATGCGTAGGTTCTGGGTATGACCTCCCCTGCGAATCCCGACCTGAACCCTGCCCGCATCACGATGTACGGCGCCGAGTGGTGCATCGACTGCCGCCGCTCGAAGGCGCTGCTCGAGCGCCGTGGCGTCGAGTACGACTACGTCGACCTCGAGGTCGTGAGCGACGGCGCCGACCGCGCGAAGGCCATCAGCGGCCGCACCCAGATCCCCGTCGTGGTGTTCCCCGATGGCACCCACTTCACGGAGCCGACCGACGCGGAACTCTCCGAGAAGCTCGACGAGGCCATCGCGGCCTAGCCGGCCTCCGCCCGCGGGCCTCGAGGCGGAACTGCTGGACGCGAAGGCGGGCTTTCGCGGCCGCGAAGCCGGCACCAGCGTCCAGCAGTTCCGTGACGCGAGAGCCGGTCCCCGGGCTACTGCAGCGCGGGGATGACCTCCGAGGCCCACAGCTCGAGCCCCGATCGGTCGTAGGCCGCCTCGGGGAAGTACGAGATGACGTAGCCGAGCCCGAGCTCGCGACGCTCCTCGAGCTTCGCGATCACCTGCGCGGGCGTTCCCACGGCCGCGTTCGGGCTGCGGAAGTCCGCGAGGTAGTCGGCGGTCTTCTGCGGCCCGAGGAACGGCGCGACCCGCGCCTCGATCGCGGCGAGCCGACGCTCGACATCCGCCTCGTCGACGCCGATGACGGTGTTGAAGTTCGACGACTGCGTGATCGCGTCGAAGTCGGTGCCGAGCCGCTCGCAGTGGCCGCGCAGCACCTCGCTCTTGTGCGCGAATTCCTCGACGCTGCCGGCGAAGTTCGTGTACGACGCGTACTTCGCCGCGATCTTCAGCGTCACCTTCTCGCCGGCGCCCGCGACCCAGAACGGGATGCCGCCCTCCTGCAGCGGCAGCGGCCGCACGATGGCGCCGTCGACCTGGTAGTGCTCGCCGTCGAGCGTCGCCGTGCCCGTGGTCCACGCCTGCTGCATGATGTCGACGCCCTCGCGGAGCCGCGCGAGCCGCTCGGGCACGGGCGGGAACCCGTAGCCGTAGGCGCGCCACTCGTGCTCGTACCAGCCGCCGCCGATGCCCATCTCGACACGCCCGCCCGAGATCACGTCGACCGTCGCGGCGACCTTCGCGAGGTACGCGGGATTGCGGTAGCTCATGCACGTGCACATCTGGCCGAGTCGCACGCGCGAGGTGGTCGCGGCGTAGGCCGACATGAGGGTCCACGCCTCGTGGGTCGCCTCGGTCTCGCTCGGCACGGGCACGGTGTGGAAGTGGTCGTACACCCAGATCGACTCCCACGGGCCGGCATCGGCGAACTCCGCGAGGCCGCGCATGGCCTCCCAGTGCTCGGCCGGCTCGATGCCGACGAGATCGTGACGCCAACCCTGGGGAACGAACATTCCGAATCGCATGCGGACCAGCCTAGGGCGACGATCCCGGCCGGGAAGACGCTTGCCAACGCAGCGTCGATGTGGTGCGGCGCACGAGAACGGATGCCCCGACGCGCCGCCCGCGGCATCCGGATCTCAGCGTCAGCCCTGACGCGGGCGCGGGCGACGCGACCTAACGTCGCACCCATGACTGCGCCGAACCACTGCGACTTCTCTGCGAACGACTTCGAGGCCATCGCCATCGAGAGCTCGGAGGGCCGCCTCATCCGGGTGACGGGGAGCGGGCTGTGCCCCTCGACCGGCTGGGAGCTGCGCCTCGTGGCGGCCAACCCGGGTGTGGTGCCGCACCCCGAGAGCCTCTGGCTGGAGCTGCGCGAGGCGCCCTCGACCCGCGGGCCCCGCGTCGTCACCGACACGGACGTCGAGGTGATGGTCGAGGACTCGCACGCCGAGGAGGTCGTGATCCGCTTCCGATGGCGGGAGGGCTTCACGATCCCCGTGGTGCCCGCATCCGCGTCCACCCATCATGCCGGCGGCGGCATGCGACGTCGAGCGGATGCCGCGGGCGTGCGCTAGGCCAGAGCGAACCGCAGTTCGGCCATCGCCGGACCCGACCACACGTTGCCGTCGAGATCGTCGCTGCGCACCGTCACGACCTTGCCGCCCTTCGCGATGACGAGGAGCGCCAGCTGCGGGAGCAGGTCGCCGGCGTGCGTGCCGTCGTGCAGTGCCTCACCCTCGCCATAGCCGGTGGCGAACTCGATCGCGCCCGACTCCTGGTCGAGCGTGCCGTTCACCGAGGTGGTGAAGTCGAACCACAGCGTCTCGACAGCGCCGTCGGCGGCCAGGCGACCGATCGCTGCGAGGTCGCGTTCGACGCGGCCGGCGCTGCCCTCGGCGAGCCCGTGCAGGGCCGCCTCGGCCTCGCTGATGTTCAGCGCAGCCAACTCGTGCCGAACGGCCTCGTCGATCTCGGAGGGACCGAGCCGATCGGGCGCGCCCGGCACCGCGACGACGCGGCGGTGGTTGCGTGCGCGCTCGATGAACTGGCTGAGCGTCGGCTCGGCGGCGAAGACGAACAGGGGCACGCGCTCCCCGGGGTCGCGCACCTGCAGCTCCTGCTTCACGGCGTCGGCGACGCGCTTGGCGTAGATGTCGAGGGTCGACGCCCGGCGGTCGTCCTCGCTGGCGCCGCGGTCGCCGTGACCACCGACGCGACGCGTGCCGGCATCCCCGGCCTCGCGGTTCGCCGCTTCGTCGGCGTTCTTGGGCAGCGACGGATCGGTCGGCATCTGCGCGGCGCGGTCGGTGGGCGTGGCATGCCAGAGCGTCCACTCGTTGGCCGACACGGCCACGGCGTACGCCTCCTGGTCCTGGCTCGGTGCACGCAGCAGCTGTCCGAGCGTGAAGTGCGAGCCGACGTGCAGGGCGTCGTCGAGCTGGTTGGGGAGCACGAAGACCTCGGTGAAGTCGGGGGAGACGAAGATGGCCAGCGACCTGGCGAGTCCGGCCCACAGCTCCTGGTCGGCGATGATCGCGTCGCGGGCGCGGCGGAGCGCCTCGAGCTCGGCGTTCAACGCGCCCGACGCCTTCACCTGCTCGATGGCCTCGTCGAAGGCGCTCTTCACCGCGACCTCGGCGCGTTCCCGTTCGCTGACGACGGGCGAGGTCGAGGCGTAGACGGTGATCGCCGGATGGTGCGGGCCCGCCAGCGCGGCGAAATCGGCGGTCGTGGGCAGTTCGTAGTGGACCGTCATGCGTTCCTCCCCCAGGTCTCGCGACGGCATCGTCGCTCGAACCCAGCCTATGAAGGGCGAGGCGCGAGCGACACCCCCTGCGCGGGACCCGCGGGCCCGATCGGCGACGGCGCGAGGGCGGCTCCGCGGAATACGGGGGCACGGCGGCGGGGTTGCACCTGACGATGACTGACACCCTCCGACTCTCCGTGCTCGACCTCGTTCCCGTGCGGACCGGCCAGACGAGCGCGGGCGCCGTCGCGGCATCCGTGCGCCTGGCGCAGCTCGCCGACCGCACCGGCTACACCCGCTACTGGTTCGCCGAGCACCACAACATGCCGGCCGTCGCGTCGACGACGCCGCCGGTGCTCATCGCGGCGACCGCGGCACGCACGGAGCGCATCCGCGTCGGGTCGGGCGGCGTCATGCTGCCGAACCATGCGCCGCTCGTGGTGGCCGAGCAGTTCGCCGCGCTCGAGGCGCTCGCACCCGGGCGCATCGACCTCGGCATCGGCCGCGCGCCGGGCAGCGACCCGGTGATCACGCAGTTGCTGCGCATCTCGGGGCCGACCGCCGACGTCGACCGCTTCCCCGACCACATCGCCGACATCCTGAGCCTGCTCTCTCCCGACAGCGCCTCGCTGCGGCTCACGAGCGGGCGCGAGTACGCGATCACCGCGACGCCGGCGGCCGCCGGCGTGCCGACGCTCTGGCTGCTCGGATCGAGCGACTACTCGGCGAAGCTCGCCGCGTCGCTCGGCCTGCCCTACGTGTTCGCGAACCACTTCTCGGGCGAGGGCCTCGAGCGTGCACTGGAGCTCTACCGCACGGAGTACCAGCCGAGCGAGGCGCACCCGGTGCCCGAGACGTTCCTCACCGTGAACGCCTCCGTCGCGCCCACGATCGAGGAGGCGCGCGCTCGAGCCCTGCCGCAGCTGCGGTCGATGGCGCGGCTGCGCACCAACCGCCCCATGCGCTCGCTCGAGACGATCGAGGAGGCGGCCGCGGCGCCGGCCGACTCGATCGGCGACGAGCTCATCGCCGCCATGGAGCAGCGGTGGATCATCGCGGATGCCGCGGGTGCGGCCACCCAGCTGCGGCGCCTCGCCGCGCGGCACGGCATCGACGAGGTCATGGTCGCTCCGATCGCGGGCTCGCACGAGTCCGAGCCGACGGATGCCGCGCCCGGACGCGAGCAGACGCTCGAACTGCTGGCCGGCGAACTGCTCGGCTGACGCCGAGCGGACATGAACATGCCCCGGGCGATCGCCCGGGGCATCCGTCTGCCTGCTGCGCGTGCGCTGCTCGCCGCT
>NZ_WJSP02000301.1 GCF_009720255.1 Agromyces humi
GCGTGTGCGGCGCTTCGCCGGGCGACGGGCGGATGCCTCGCCGGCGACGGCCCCCTCGAGGTCGACGTCCTCGAAGCCCACCGCCTGGATGCCGCGCACCAGCCGCCCGGTCGCGAGCGCCTCCCCCGCACGCTCGTCGACCGTGGCGGCGATGAGCGACTGCTCGACCTCGTCGAGCACGGCGCGCGAGGGCGGGCGGCCCGCGGCATCCGCAATCCTCGTCGCCTGTTGCAGCAGGCCCGACACCAGCTTGCGACGCTCGGCGCCGATGCCCGTCAGCGCCCGGCCGTCACCGGCCGACTGCGCCTCGCGCAGGTCGTGGCCGAGGTCGAGCAGCTCGTCGATGCCGTCGGGCTCGTCGCGCACCAGCCGGTTCACGATCCATGCCGCCGGCGACGGCTTGCGCAGCTCCCCGATGCGCTGTGCGAGCTCGCGATCGTCGGCCTTGGCCGCCTTGGCACGGTCATTGCGCGCCGCCGTGAACTCCTCGGGCACGAGCCCGTAGAGCTCGTCGGCCACGGCGGTGAGCGCGTCGGTCGGCATCGGCATCACCCCAGCATGGTGAAGCTCACGAGCAGCACGGCCTGACTGATGAACACGAACGCGCCGACGATGATCGCCGCCAGCGACACCCACGACGGACCGGTCGCCGGGTCGCGCTTGAACTGGCGTCGCCCGAGCATGCCGAGCACGATCCCGCCCGCCGCGGCGACGAGCGCCGGCACGGCCGGCAGCAGGAACGACCCCGCCGAGAGCACGACGCCGATGATCGCGTACAGGGAGGTGCGCCGCCGGGCGACGCCACTGCCGCCCGCGCCCGGGGCACCAGAACTCATCGTCCGTTCACCTTCTCGATGCGCATCACGAGCACGACCCGGTCGGCACTGTCGGCGGGCGGCTCGGGGTCGGTGGCGCCGTACCGCTTCGCGAGGTGCACGTAGAAGGCGCCCTCCGGGTCGGGCACGGTCTCGGCGAGCCGGCCCCGCACCTCGACGTACTTGAGCGGGTCCTCGGGATCGAGCGCCTCGAGGGTCATGTGCGGGTCGTGCTGCAGGTTGCGGTACTTCGCGCGCTTCGTGGTGTGCGTGAAGCGGATGACGCCGGCGTCGGCGTCGAGCTCGAACCACATCGGGTTCACCTGGATCCCTCCGTGACGACGCACGGTGGCGAGGTGCCCGAAGACGGGCGCGGTGAGGATGCGGACGAAGTGATCGGTGAGCTCGGCGGTCATGCCTCCAGTCAAGCGCACTCGGGCCGCCCGCGGCATCCGTCGACGGCCACGACGGGGCACCGGATGCGACACGCCGCGGGCGACCGACCTGCCCCCCGGGCTGGGGGCGCGGCATCCGAGCGCCTGTGGTAATCCTTTCGTTGTTGATTGCGAGCGGGCCGGGGGGCCCGCGAGTGCGGGGGGCACCATGCGACGATCGCGAGTACTCGGCGTGCTGCTGATGGCACCGCTGCTGGCCCTGCCACTGGTGGTGGCGTCGCCGGCGGCGGCCGCGCCCGACGTGGAGGTGCGGGTCACGCTCGAGCGGATCCGGCTGACCGGCGGCGACGACGGATGCGGCGACCCCGACTGGTACGCGAAGGTCACCATCGACGGCCAGACGTTCAACAACGAGGACACGCCCTCGCAGGATGCCGAGGAGGGCGATCCCGACATCACGCCGAACTGGGAGTTCTCGCGCACGGTCGACACCGCCGCGCTCGCGACGCCCGGTCAGGTGCCGCTCTCCGTCGAGATCTGGGAGGAGGACGGCGGGCTCTGCTTCGGCGACGACCTCTTCGACGCGTCGCAGTCGGCCGGTTCGGCCATCGCCGGCTCCGCCACCGTTGCGCCCTGCAGTGTCGGCCTCGACGGGCAGACACTGCTCTGCGGCGCGAGCGGCATCTTCGCCGGCACCGGCGGCGACCGCGTCGAGGTCACCATGCGCGTGGAGGTCGACGAGCCGGCGAGTGCACCCGGCCAGCGCATCCGCTGCATGCACACGCCCGCCTGGCCGCAGGCCGGCGAGACCGTGACGATCACCGCGACCTCGCTCGACGGTGCGCTGCAACCGCTCATCGCCGACGACCTCGAGATCTGGTTCCAGCCCGACACCGCCGATGTCACGACGCGCACGAAGTCCGTCGACACCTCGGGCGTGGCATCCGCGACGTTCACCTTCACGGCTTCGCCCGACCCGGGCGCCGACGACTTCGACTTCGCCTACGGATGCCGCATGGCGAAGGGCGGCACCCCGATCTTCAGCGGCTGGCGACGAGCGACCGAGGGCGACCCAGGCACGTCGAGCTTCCCGATCGTCTACACCGGTCCGAGCGCGAGCCGTCTCGACATCGTGTTCATCGCCGACGTCGACACCTACCCCTTCGGGCCGGATGCCCCGTTCAACGCGATGTTCGTCCAGGACATCGCCCAGGTGGTGAACACGTCGTACTACGGCTTCGATCCGTTCCTCACGAACCAGGACAAGTTCAACTTCTGGGTCGTGCTGAACCAGGGCAAGGCGGATGACGCGAACGACGGGAGTTGCGACCACGACCTGCCGTCCGGGTGGGACGAGGACTTCGCCTTCGCCGATGGCGGCGCCATCCTGCACCGCAAGTCGCAACGCGACTGCGCGCTGCGCGGCGACCGCATCTTCTCGGGCACGCTGAACACCGCCTTCCGGAGCGACGCCTTCCAGGTGGTGACCCACGAGACGGGGCACCAGCCGTTCGGCCTCGCCGACGAGTACTGCGACCAGCGGCCGGGCTCGGCGAGCACGACGTGCGACGGCGGCTACTTCGAGCAGGACGACGCGCCGAACATCTACGAGGAACCCGAGGACTGCGTCGACGACCTCGGCGCGTTCCCCGGAAGACCTGAGTCTGCGTGCCAGGAGTTCACGGAGGACAACTTCTGGTTCTTCGACACCGACTACACGGTGTCGGACCCGGTGTCGAACGACCTGATGGTCGACAACGGGCTGGCCCAGCCGTCGGACATCAGACGGATGGACTTCATCTTCGGGCACTGCCAGGCTGCGGGATGCTGAGGCGCGACATGCAACGGAAGCACATGACGTACTGGGGGCTGGGGGTCGCCGCCGCGACGCTCGCCATCGTGGCCCTGCCGCTGACGACGGTGCAGGCCGACACCACCGAGGATCCGGGCACCGCGGCCCTGCCGGTGGTCGTGGACGCCGCGGCCGACCCGGCGAAGGCGGTGGTCGGGCGGCTCGACTTCGCGTCGCGCACCGAGACGAGCGTGCAGAGCGTCACGGTGTCCATCCAGCGGGCGCACTCCCACATCGGCGACCCGCCGCTGCTGCGCCTGACGACGGCCGACGCCGACGGTGCGCCGATCGAGGTCATGAACGCGTGGAGCCCGCTCTGGGTGTTCACGAACGACGGGCAGGAGCGCCTCGAGATCCAGGACAGCGGCTCGGGCAGCTTCATCGTGCCGTTCGCCGCGAACCTCGCGAGCCTGACGGTCGAGGACATCGAGCTCGGGCAGACCGTGGCCGAGGTCGACCTCGAGGGGCCGATCCAGGACTTCTGCGCGGCGAACCCCGGCGATCCCGACTGCCTCGAGGCCGACCTCGGGGTCGACTCGGTGTCGCCGACCGGTCCACTCTTCGCCGTGATGGGCGACGCGGTCGACATCCCCGTGGCGAGCGTGGTGAGCAACGCCGGACCCGACGGACCGATCGACGCGGAGGTCACGCGCTCGGTCGTCGCCGACCCGGGCCTCACCGTGGTGCCGGCAGCGGCGGACACCGTCGACGTGGCCGCGCTCGCGATCGGCGCCCCGCAGACGCTCGAGCGGACGTACGCCGTGACGTGCACCGCGCCCGGCGTGCACTCGGTGTCGTTCACCACCTCGATCGAGCCGAAGCTCGCCTCGGTCGTCGATGCCAACACCGCGAACGACTCGCTCACCGAGGCGTTCGAGGTCGACTGCGCGGTTCCCGTGACCATCAACATCCAGCCCGGCAGCACGACCAACCCGGTGAAGCTGAACTCGGGCGTGCTGCCGCTGGCGGTGCTCAGCACGAGCGCGGGCGAGTACGGCAACCCGGTGGCGTTCGATGCGACCACGATCGATCCGCTCAGCGTGAAGTTCGGCTCTGAGTCCGTGCTGCTGGGCGGCGGCGGGGGCACGGAGAGCCATCACAAGGGGCATCCGGAGCGATCGCTCGAGCTCGATGAGCGCACGCGCGATGCCGACCTCGACCTCGTGCTGCACTTCGGGCCGCGCACCGGGGTGCTCACCCCGAGCGACACCGAGGGGTGCGTGTTCGGGCGCTTCGACGGGCCGACCGGTTCGACGGCATTCTTCGGCTGCGACGCCGTGCACGTGAAGTGACCGCGCTCGGGCGCTGACGGGTGGTGGCCGTCGGCGCCGGCCGAGGGCCATCGAGGCGCCGACGCGGCGCCGTCCGGCCCCCGCACTGGGGCTCGCGCGCGGCGGATGACGGTCATGGCACGTCTCCGCCACCATTTCGGCGCAGTGTCGTGGCAGCGTCGTGTCAAGCCACGAACGCGCACGAGAGGTCATCCATGCCACGACGCACTCCCCCATCAGCGATTCGACGCACGCGCGCCATCGCCGTCGCCGCCGCCATCAGCGGCCTGGCGATCGGCGTCGGCGGGGTCGGAACCGCACTCCCCGCCGTCGCGG